>JBFMGG010000005.1 GCA_040752835.1 Campylobacterota bacterium
GAGGGGGAAACGCCCGGCCCCATTCCGAACCCGGAAGCTAAGACCCTCTTCGCTCATAATACTGCACCTTTCAGGTGTGGAAACGTAGGTCGCCGCCAGGCCGCAAGATTCTAACTCTAACTACAATAATCAATCACCTGATATTTCCCAAACACATCATTCACCTAGAAAACCTTTTTACGTCTCCACTCTTGGCGATCATATCCTTTCCTTGTCCAAACATCACAAATTTGTCACATTCTGTGTTACTTTTCTAAACATTTCTTTTTTTTCCTCCAAAGTCGACATTTTGACTTTCTATACCTCTTTTCCGGCCATAATGCAACGGCGGCACATGATTGCGGCCCTTTTTGACGATAAATATACTATTTAGAAAACTAATAAACCGTCATATTAGAAATATGATTAGTTTTATAAGAAAAAAATATAGTGTGATATTTTCGTGTTAAGTTTGGATTAATTTTGACACCCCTATAATGGTGTCAGGAGCGAGCCTTTAAGGCTCTATCTATAACTTATCGAGGAGAATTGATGAAACGTTCAATCAAACTTGCCGTAGCTGCTGCTGTGGCGCTTAGTGCTACATCCGCATTCGCGACAAATGGTGACCACCTGATCGGTACCGGTGCTAAAGCACGCGGTATGGGGGGTGTCGGTATCGGTATGAGTCACGGTGCTGAATCGGCTCTGACCAACCCTGCATTGATTTCGACAGTTAAAGGAACAGAAGTATCGTTCGGCGGTACGATTTTTATGCCGGATGTTGAATCGACAACAGGTGAAGGGTTCAAAAAAAGCAATGCTGACCTGAGTGTGATCCCTGAAGTATCTCTTGCCCAGAAAGTTTCGGAAAACTTTACTTGGGGTATCGGTATGTTCGGTACAGCCGGAATGGGTGTTGATTATCGTTCACAGACTGGCGGTACATACAACAACTATAAAATGGTTACGAATCTCCAGCTGATGCAGTTTGCGGTTCCATTGGCGTATTCTGACAGCGGTGTATCGGTCGGTATCGCTCCGGTTCTCCAATACGGTTCATTGGATATCAACTATCGTACACCTGCAGGCGTTGACAGTACTACCCAGGGTGTCGCTCAGGATTTCGGTGCCGGTTACAACATCGGTTTGGCGTATGAAACAAACGGCTTGACGGTGGGTGTTTCGTACAAATCGGCAATCGATATGGTTTACGACGGACAGCTTTCCAAAGCAACGGTACAATTCGGTATGAACGGCGGTGCAGGGCATGCCGACAACCTTGAGCAGCCTGCTGAAATCGGTGCGGGTCTTTCGTATACGACGGCTGGGCATACGTTTGCCTTCGATTACAAAAGAATTAAATGGTCCGATGCAAAAGGGTATAAAACATTCGGCTGGGACGATCAGAATGTTTATATGTTCGGTTACCAGTATGCGCAAGACAACTGGGCTCTCCGTGCCGGTTACAACTACGCGAAAAGCCCGATTAAAGAACAGTTCGGCACCGATGCTGCCGCTAAAAACATGTTCAACCTCCTCGGGTTCCCCGGTATTGTTGAAAAACACTATACTGTAGGTGGAAGCTACGCATTCACAAAAATGACATCACTCGATCTGGCGTATGTCTATGCGGATGAAAAACAAGATACGTTTGCAACGACAGGTATGACCGCTGACAACAAAACATCGACAAAACACAGTCAGCAGGGCATCAGCGCTCAGCTCAACTTCAACTTCTAATCGAAGTATCCGTTTCCCCCATCCGGGGGATTCACAATCCATTCACCTTTCCATACGATAATTAGAGTCCAAAACGTTGAATTGTCATTATCGTTTTTTGATGGCTTTGTGATACAATATCCCCCTTTAATCCGAGGATTATCACAACGACGAAAGCGATGTTACGAAGGAGAAAACGATGCTTAACAAACTTTTGATGGGTGCTGCGGCACTTTCACTGGCCGCTTCGATGGCTTTTGGTGCCCAGGGGGCCAAATTCTATGTCGGTGACGGCGATAAAGAAAAAGCGTACATGGATATGGTCAACAACAAAATCAGCACAATCGGTTTTGTTCTTTCCGATCCGCATGAGCGCATCAACGATGCGTACAAAACCAAATACGGTGGGACGAACCTCGATAACCTCGGCTTCTTTTCGGTCATGAAAGACGCCGATGTCGGGCCGCTTCTGCTGAAAGAGCCTTCACTCGGCGGGTTTAGTCCTTTCAACCTGCACGTGTACAAAAAACAGGGCGAAAACAAAACGTACGTCGGGCACGTAACGCCTGAGACGATGCTTGATATCACCGGTGTCAAAGATGCAGACGTTCGTGCGAAATTCATCGCAACGTTCCCCGCACTTGATGCGATGATCGAAAAAGAGATCGGAAGCAAAGTGCAGTACACCGAGTACAGCGCGCTTCCGGCAAAGCCGATGATGACGTTCGAACTGCCGATCGAGCGCGGAGCAAGCCTGGAAACGGCGATCGCCGATTTCCAGGGGAAATTCGAAGAGACGTTTGAAGGAAACCAGTACATCATCGCGGGCTACAAAGACATCAAAGCTTCAATGACCGACGCGAACATCGAGTTCGGCCGTTTCGATGCGTACTGGGTTTACTCGCTGTGCCATTTTAAATTCTCCGAGGGGATTTTCAATCAGGGACGTCCCGATGCGGGTGCGTTTGCACCGTGTTCGATGTACATGTACATCGAAAAAGGATCCAACAAAATCATGATCGGTATGCCGCGTCTGGCTACATGGACCGCGGTGATGGGGATCAAAGATCAGAAAATGGTTGACTCGATCAACGCGCTTGATGTCGAAATTACGAAAATCATGAAAGAACTCGGAGCGAAAGAGCTATGAAAAAATTCCTCTCTTTGATTTCAGCGGCTTTGGTCGTTGCGTTTTCGGGATGTGCCGGAATTTCCCCTTCTTCGGAAGGGAATGCCCCGGCAGAAAAAGAGGTTGCGGCGTATAAAATCGCGCCTTACGCATCGGTAGAGGATGCGACGGCCAAACTCGCATCCGCAGGATTTGAAGTGGTCGGAACGAGCAAGGCCGATGCCGGAACGACGGTGTTGTTTACCAATGCCCAGATGAAAGCTTCCGCCGACAAAGCAACCCGCGGGCTTGCAGCGGTCGGGCGCCTGCTGGTGGATGACGAGCGCAAGCAGATCAGCATCGCCAACCCGGTCTATTTCGGCAAAGCATTTATGCAAAAAGAGTACACTCACGCCGCTGCCGCCGCGAATCTTGGCGCTTTGGAAAAAGCGTTCGGACCGCTGAAAGATTCTGCCGACAAATGGGAATTCGCCAAACTCGCGGGATACAATTTCATGATCGGGATGCCTTATTATGAAGACATGATGATTGTGGGCGAAGGTTCAACGGCCGATCTCGTCGCCAAAGCGAAAAATGCCAAAGGGACAACGGCCGTAGTGAAACTTTCGGATGACCGTTACGTCGCGTTTGTCGACATGGATCGCCGCACCAAAGGGTTTGTCAAAAAGATCGGGACCCAGAACGGTCAATTGCTTCCGTGGGCGGTATTGATCGAAGACGGTAAAGCCAAAGCGCTCAGCGCGAAATATTTCATCGCGATCAGCTATCCGCTGCTGACGATGACCGAGTTTATGACGATTGCGACCGTTCCCGGCGCGATCGAAAACGATCTCAAGAAGATCTTCAAATAACCATCAGGCGGCAGGGGCATGTTTGTCCCGTGCGGCCCTCCGCATCTCTCACGATGCAGGAGAAACTCACACTCTAAACTTCACCGCTTTTAGCATGTTTTCCACTATCTCCCGATAATGCCCTTTTAACGTATCGTTTCCCAAGGCGACGGGCGGTTCCCCGTTATCCGATCCTTCGCGAATCTCCATATTGAGCGGAATCTGTCCGAGCAAAGGGACGTTGTAACGCTGTGACAGACGCTCGCCGCCGCCCGTACCGAAGATGTCATAGCGTGTCCCCGTATCGGGGGCGATGAAATAGCTCATGTTCTCGACCAGCCCGCCGATGGGGACGTGGATGTCCTGGAACATCCGTATGGCGCGGCTGACGTCGTCGCTGGCGACGAGCTGAGGCGTCGTGACGATAACACCGGCCGTAATCGGAAGCTCCTGGGCCATGGTCAGCTGGATGTCTCCTGTTCCGGGAGGCATATCGATGACGAGGAAATCAAGTTCTCCCCATGCGACGTCTTCGAGAAACTGGATGAGTGCCGAGACGGCAACGGACGAACGCCAGACCAGCGGAGTGTCCGAGGTAGGGGTTGTGAGGGCGACGCTCATGATTTTAAGGCCGTAATTTTCGCTCGGGACGATTTTATTGTCGTCGTTCCAGCGGATTTTTTCCAGATCGGTGTTGGTCAGGCGGGGAACGTTGGGGCCGTACACGTCGGCATCGAGAATACCTACTTTAAACCCTTTCTGGGCAAGCGCGATGGCGAGGTTGACGCAGACGGTGCTTTTTCCGACTCCTCCCTTGCCGCTGGTAACCGCGATGACGTTGGCCGCATAGGGGGCACGGTTGTTGGGCGTGGCGCTGTTGCCGTAGTGGATGTCTTTTTGCGCAGTACTTTTTTTGGTGATGTCAAGCGTTTGGAAACGATCGCCGAACGCCGCCTCGATCGCCGCTTTGACGGTGAGGTAGGAATCGTCGCTTACCGTTAAAAGCTCGATGTTTGCGCGGTCGTCCGTGACTTTTACTTGCGAGATCAGTTTGAGCTCTCCGAGGGTGCGCGAAAGACCGGGATAGGGGAGGGCGTGGAGTGCTGATTCGAGTTCTTTAGTGTTCATACGGATTCCCCCGTACTTCACGGGCCAGCAGCGATTTGCTCCCTGCGGCTTTTTGGGCGAGTTTCGCAAGTGCCGCGCGGGCCCCGGGATAATCGAGGCTGAGGCGGTGGCACTCTGCGATCCGTTCGTCGATCAGGCGGTTCATCGATGCGATGACCTCCGGGATTTTGCCGTTTTCGTCGGCTTTGTTCAAAAGTTCTTTGATCAGCATTTCCCGTGAGTGCATCTGCATCGGGAGGCCGATTTCACGCCCGAGTGCCATAAAGTCGGCGGCACTCAGGTATAAGCCGGAAAAAAACGTGTTGAGAAAATGGTTTTCGATCGAAAAATATTTGCTTTGCTGTTCGTGGTGCTGTCTCACGCGCGTCCTCCGAGATTGACTTCGGCCGCTTTGGCGACATCGGGATCGGCGTCGTTGAGCAGCAGGGAAACCACCTCTTTGGAAGCACCGCGGTTTTCGGCGAGTCGCATCCGTACCATTTTATCGTTGTCATCCGCGAGGACTTTGAGGAGCTTTGCCGGAGTGTTCGGGTTGCCGGAGAGGCCGTCACGGACGATCTTCTCGTCACTGAAGAATTTTTCAAGCACTTCCGCGGGCGTCGAGGGGTTGGTTGCAACCAGGGCGCGGACGAGGTTGATGGGGTCGTTTGCAAGGTGACGAAGCACTTCAACCGGAGTATGGGGGTTTTTGGCTACGGCCCAGCGTGCTCCCATATCGACGGGGTTGGAAGCAATGTCGATCAGCAGTTCGACCATGAGCGGGCTGTATTCTTTGTCGCGCTCGTAGACCGAGGTACGCAGCGATAGGTTCATGGCGACCTGCCCGACGATCTCTTTGTGGGTTTTGAAGGCGTCATAGATTTGGGCGACCTGCTCGATGGGGAGCGTTTTGTCTTCCAAAAATTCTATCAGTCTGGCGGTATCGGATGCTGCAATGGCAGCGGATACGGTGAGTTCGCTCATTCTCTTTCCTTGAAAATAACAAATGTCTAAAAAGTTAATCGCCATACTATCAAAAAGTGATTAAATGGCAAGTATTAATATAACAGCGTAAGAGAAAAAACAGATAGGCGGTGTATAAGAAAACGTAAAAAAACACTCAGTCATCGGATGTCTCAAAAATGTGATAACTATGTAACATATTGTAATAGGAGTGTGCGGGAAAACGGGCAATTTAACAGTAATTAAGAGTCCCAAACCTATAATGGAGGCGGTAATTCCGTAATTAATCACACCGCTTGAGTGTGCAGACTAAAAACAAGGAGCACGGATGAACAGATTGCTAAAAACACTGTGTGTTGCGGCATCACTGTCGGCAGCGGCTGCGATGGCGGCTGATGGATATGCTAACAAAAATATCCTGATTTCTGCCGAAGAAGCGGTCAAGCTGATCGGTAATCCAAAAGTGATGTTCGTATCGGGTGATAACGAAGATATTTATAAACTCGGTCACATTAAAGGTTCGGTTGAGATGTACGCTCACCACCTTCACCACTCAGAAATTGACGGAGAGATGCACTGCGCGCCGTTGTACCGCTGTGTCGACGATGCCGAAAAATACATCGGCAGCAAAGGGATCAGCAACGATATGACGATTATCGCGTACGACGACTTCAAAGGTCCGAATGCCACCGGCGTTTATTCGTTCTTTGACAGCTTCGGCCATAAAAACGTGAAAGTGCTTAACGGCGGACGTGCGGCAATGATGGCGATCGATCCGGCTCAAAAAGAGTACGATGCACTGAACAAAGACCTCAAAGCGGCCAAAAAAGCCGAAAAAGAGGCCAAAGAGGCGCTGAAAAAAGAGGGTGCCGATAAAGCGGCGCTTGAAGCGGCGCTGAAAAAAGCATCCGAAGAGGCCAAAGCGCTGAGCGCGAAAATGGCGGAAGTCGAAAAACGTCTTCTCGTCGTCAAAGGGGATGAAGTCGTCAAACCCAAAAAATACAAAATCGATCCCAAAAAGATCAAATGGAGCGTCATCGCGGGTAAAGAAGAAGTCAAACACGCGATGGAAGACATCCTCAAAAACGGCAAAAATTCCAAATACGTTATCATCGATTCACGCGGGATGAGCGAAATCATGGGTGAGCGCAAAATGGATAACGTCGCCCGCGGCGGACACGTTCCGGGTGCAACGTTCATCGAGTGGAGCCAGATTTCCGATGCCGACAAAAAACTCTCTTTCCGTTCTGCGGCAGAGCTTCAGGCAGTGTACGACAAGTACGGCATTACCAAAGACAAAACGATCTATGCGTATTGTCACGTAGGTGCCGGACGCAGCTCCGAGCACATTACGGCGCTTCAGCTCCTCGGCTATAAAAACGTCAAAGTCTTCACCGGAAGCTGGGACGTTTGGGGCAACGACATGAACCTTCCGATTAAACGATAAGGCAGAACTATGACAAAAGTAATGAATAATAACCGCCGCGACTTCCTGAAAGTATCGGGAATGACGGCTGCGTTGGTGGCTTCTCAGGGTTCACTTTTTGCAAAAACGAACGTTGTTTCGGTAGAAAACGGCAAAAACAACTATCCGAACACCAGCTACACCGAAGAGATGTACCGCAACGAATTTTCGTTCGTATACGGTAAAAAAGAAGAGCACGGTTTCGCATACCACTGCGTCAACTGTCAGGGTAACTGTGCGTGGGAAGTATGGTCGAACAACGGTGTCGTCACCCGTGAAAACCAGTCAGCGCGCTATCCGGTCATCAATGCCAAAATCCCCGACTTCAACCCACGCGGATGTAACAAAGGGGTTCAGCACTCACAGGTAATGTATCAGAAAGACCGTATCCTCTACCCGATGAAACGGGTCGGCGAACGCGGCGAAGGCAAATGGAAACGGATCAGCTGGGATGAGGCGGCCGAAGAGGTGTGCCAGCAGATTTTCAACTGTCTGACCGATCCGGAACGCGGACCGGACAAGCTGATGGTTCACGCCGGTACGGGTCTTCTGACCGAAGGGCGCCGCGGTGCTCCACTTCGCTTTTCGACGCAGCTGGGTGCGATCCGTATTTACCCGTCTTCTTACCTCGGGGATATGTTCTCGGGTGCGGCGATCGCGTACGGCGAAGGTAACCTCGGTTGTACATGGGACTTCATGTACACCGTAGATACCGCCGTAATGTGGGGCGGTAACCCGTCCGTTTCACGTATTCCGGATGCCCACTTCGTATGGGAAGGAAAATACAACGGAGCGAAAATCATCACGATTACTCCGGAGTTCAACGCGACGGCAAAATCATCCGACCTGTGGATCCCGATCAAAGCCGGATCCGACAACATCCTCGCGATGAGCGTCATCAACGTCATCCTGAACGAAAAACTCTACAAACCCGAGTTTATGAAGTCGTTTACCGACCTTCCGTTCCTTGTCGACGTCGAAACGCAAAAATTCCTCCGCCGCTCCGACATGGAACACGCTTCGAACGATGAAGACCATCACAAATACATGGAAGAGTTCTACTGCTGGAACACGGCGAAAAACGGTATCGCCCTGATGCCGGGTACCGAAGGCTCTGCCATCAAATCGCTCCGCCTGGACGAGCAGGGTATCGTGCCTGCGCTCGAGGGAACATGGACGATCAAAGACATGCACGGACACACGCGCAAAGTGACGACGGTTTTCGAAATGTTGAAAAAATCGGCGGCAAAATTCGCTCCGGAAGCCACCAAAGAGATCACCGGGGTTCACCCGGATACCGTTCGCCAGCTGGCACGCGACATCGCGATCCCCAAAGTGGTCGAGATTACGACCGGATTCTCGTTGAACAAATACTTCAACGGCGTAATGACGATCTGGAACATCGCGTCGATCTGCGGTCTGACCGGACGGATGGGGCCTTATGGCGGTATCAATACCGAGAATGAGTTTACCCTGTCGGGCCTTGGAGCGCTTTCGGGCTTCAGCGGGAAATACAACCCGCGTTTCGGTTCGGGCTTCGTCGGCGAATTCGTATTCGGTGACGGACTTGAAACGTTCGACAAATACTTCAGTGACGAAGACGTCAAACGTGCCCAAAACGGCATGAGCAAAAAAGAGTACATGGCCGTATTGTCTGAATTGCTCAAAGACGGTGAAAACGACAAGAAAAACCAGGCTTCCAAACACGGCAACGTGGTGAAGCCTTGGTGGCAGCCTGACTGTGCACTGATCGTGGCCGACTCGAAATTCCGCCGTAACAAAGGCAGCGACTACCGTAAAGCGTTCCTGAACAAAACGAAGTTCTACGCTTACGTCGATTATCGCATGTCCGAAGCGGCGCAGTTCGCGGATATTCTGCTTCCGGCGAAATCGCACTATGAGGTGTATGACCTCCGTACGTCTCCGGGTTACCACCGTTTCACCAACCTGGCCCAGCCGGTTGCGAACATCAAAAACATCGGTGAAGCGATGGATGAGTGGTCAATGTTTACGTTCCTCGCGAAAAAACTCGAAGAACTGGCTAACCGCCCTGAAAACGTCTCTAAAGCGAAAGTCAAAGACCATCCGAAGTTTGCGAAACCCGGTTTCCACGATCTGACGATTTTCCACAAAGAGTTCACCAACACGGACGCCGAGTCCGAAGGTGCGGGTGAAGTCTATCTCGGAACCGACAAAATGGCGGTTCAGGCGGCACTGGAAAAATGTGAACAGTACGAGCCGTGGACAATGGAGAAAATGTACAAAGTGGGCGGATTCTTGCTGATCAACGAAAAAGCGGCAAAATCTTCACCGTTGTACTCTGACCGTCCGTTCAACTCGAATGAGGACCACCTCTACAAATTCGAGCGCCTCGAGACGGTTTCGGGACGTCAGACGTTCTACGTCGACCATGAGCTGTTCATCAAAATGGGTGCGGCGACCAACACCGGTATGGAAGGGATCCGTCCTCAGTCCAAAGACTATCCGTACGTGTTCATGACGCCGCACGCGCGCTGGTCGATCCACTCGAACTATAAAACTTCCCGTACGCTTCTGCGCCTCCAGCGCGGTGTTCCTGCGATCCAGGTCAACCGTGTCGTCGCAAAAGCCAAAGGAATTGAAGACGGCGATACCATCCGCATCTACAACGCCCTGGGCGAATTCTATGCGATGGCGAAACTCTCTTCTTCCGCACCGGCGGACGGATTGGTTCTTGAACACGGATGGGAACCGTACATGTATCTGAAAAACAAAGGGCACAACGAGGTCGTTCCGACGGCGTTGAACCTGCTCGAAATGGCTGACGGTTGGGGGCACCTGAAATTCGGTGGTCTCTGGGACGGTAACCAGTACGCATACGACGGGGCCGTGAACTTCGAAAAAGCTAAAGACGTACAGTATTAAGGGGTAGTAATGTCTAAAAGACAATTAGCAATGGTAATGGACCTGAACAAATGTATCGGGTGCCAGACATGTACCGTAGCATGTAAAACGCAATGGACGAACCGTAACGGTCGTGAATATATGTATTGGAATAACGTCGAAACCTATCCGGGTACGGGTTATCCCAAAAACTGGATGGAGCTGGGCGGCGGATTCGACGCGGCCGGCGACCTCCAGCCGGGTGTCATCCCCAACCTCGAAGCCGATTACGGGGTACCCTGGGATTACAACTACGAATCGTTGATGGGCGGCCAGGCCGACAGCCATACGTTCCACCCGCACGTTTCTCCGACATGGGGACCGAACTGGGATGAGGACGAAGGTGCCGGGATGTTCCCGCAGGACAACTATTTCTTCTACCTGCCCCGTATCTGTAACCACTGTACGAATCCGGGCTGTTTGAGCGCATGTCCGCGTGACGCGATCTTCAAACGTGAAGAAGACGGTGTTGTTCTCGTCGACCTCGACCGCTGTCAGGGTTACCGCTACTGTATCGCGGGATGTCCTTACAAAAAGATCTATTTCAACCCGAAAATCTCTAAATCTGAGAAATGTATTCTCTGTTTCCCACGTGTCGAGCAGGGTCTGCCGCCGGCGTGTGCGCAGCAGTGTGTCGGACGTATCCGTTTCGTCGGATTCCTGGATGATGAAGAGTCTCAGGTTTACAAACTGGTCCACAAGTACAAAGTAGCGCTCGGACTGCGCAGTGATTACGGTACACAGCCGAACGTCTACTACATCCCTCCGACCGAATCTCCGGCGAAATTCGATGCGGAAGGTAAAATCATCGAAGGTTCTACGCGTCTTCCGATCGAAGAACTTGAAAAACTGTTCGGACCGGAAGTACACGGCGCGATCAAAACGTTGAAGGCAGAGATGCAAAAACGCAAAGAGACGGGTGTAAGCGAACTGATGGATCTGTTGATCGCGTATCAGCATTCGGATATGTTCCGCCTCGACAACAACTACTACCAGCAGGTTGCCAAAGAGAACAAACGCAATCCTCTGGCACCGGTAGATACCCGCTACATCGCAGGTAAATTTACAACCAAAGGGCACACGCAGACTCTGTTCGGCGGTCACACTGCAGGAGGACACCACTAATGAAAAAGCTTCTTACATCTATCCTCGCATTGGGTGTGTGCGCCTCTGCGGCGCTTGCCGCCGAGCCGCTGATCACTGCGGCCAAGGTTGCGAACGTAAACGACGCGACCGTATGGGAAAAAGCGAAATTTGAAACGGTCACCCTCTACCCACAGACGGCGATCGAGTTTAACGACAAAAAAGCCAACGAACTGACGGCCAAAGCGAAAGCGAAAAAAGCCCAGGTTGCCGCGGTTCATGACGGTAAAAATATCGCGTTGATGGTCAAATGGGCCGACAAAACGAAAGATGTGCAGGGGATCAAATGCAGCGACACCTACAGTGACGGGTTCGCGGTACAGTTTGCTGCCGCCACGAAAAAACCCCAGCCGCTTCCTTACATCGGGATGGGTTCAGAAGGGCGTCCGGTTATCGTGCACCTCCAAAAAGCGACCGCTAAAGTCTATGAGCCCAACGGGAACAAAGACGTAGGGATGCAAATCAACCGTCAGCAAACGGGTGTATTCGGCAAAGAGCTTGCCGACTTCGACGCCAAAGTGGCTGCGCTGGCCAACACCGATTTCGAGCGCGTTTTCGTTGCCGAAGGGTTCCGTTCTCTGACCGAAATCAAAGACAAATCGGTTCAGTCGAGTGCGGCGATGACGTACGTACCGGGCGGATGGAACGGATCTTTGGTCCGTCCTTTGAAAGACCAGTATGTCAATCTGAACGGCACAGTTCCCGTATCAATTGCCGTCTGGGACGGTACGAACATGGGGCGTAACGGTCTGAAAAACCTCAGTTCATGGGTTGCGATCAACCTCGAAGGGCAAAAACCCAACGCGGCGATGGTAGCGGAACTGACCACCGACGCCAAAGGGGATGCGGCCAAAGGTAAAGAAGCGGCGATGACGAACGGTTGTAACGGATGTCACCAGCTTGAAGCGACCGATGCGAAATCGTTCATGGGGCCTGCGCTGCACAATGCCGGCGGGTATTCGACGGCAGCGTATCTGCGCGAGTCAATCTTAAAACCGTCTGCGGTTGTCGTACCAGGTTACAATCGTAATGCACACGCCAACACACCTTGGTACAATATTGAAAAAGGGAAACGCGTTTCAACGATGACCGACTTCAGTTTCTTGGATAAAGAGACCGTTGACAATATCGTCGCGTATCTCAAAACTCTCAAAGCGGAGGCAGAATAATGAAAAAAGTTGCAATGCTTTGCGCCGCACTGGTTTTCAGTGCGTTCGCTAACGAGCCAGAAGAGTTCGAAGGCTTTATGACAACGCCTTCATGCGCAGCCCAGGGTGCGTTCGCGGACTGTTATCTCGAAACGTACGCGTGCGGATCTGACGGATGTTTCAAAAAAATCAATCCGGGCGAAACGACCAATGCGCCGATCGCTCTGTTCGTTCACGCAACGGGGAAAACCTATACCATCGACACGAGCAAGCTCAAAGCTTCGGAACTCAAAGAGGGTATGAACAAAAACGGTGTTGTCATCGTCGGCGTTCTCGACGAAGCGACCAACACGATCAAGGCAACGGAGTTCAAAGCGCCTCCTCCGCCGAAAAAATCGTTCTTCAAGGGATGCCTGTAATCTCTTGTACCGCCCCGGCTCCGGGGTGGAAATCCTTTGTGTAATCTATTCTTCTTGGCTCTTTGCAAGCCATCGTATGAGACAATCCGCTATCTTTTTTAGGAATATGTTTGATGAACAACGAATACCGCCTTTACATTTATGCTTTTTTATCGCGCGTGATGAGCGATATTCCCGACCGTCGTTTTATCCATGATCTCAAAAACAACGACCCGCTTTTGGAGATTATCGGTGAAGAGACAAAAGAATGGGTGCAGTCGAATGACGGGGAAACGCTTTATGAGGCGATGAACATCGACTATACCTCGATGTTCATCCTCAATACCCAGCCCGTCGAATCGTTTGTCCTGGATGCGAAAAACGAGACCCTTGTAGGGCTTCAGAACCCCGTTATGGCGTTTTATTTTACCCACGGGTTCGAGGTAAACATGGACCAGACGCAGATCATGGCCCCCGATCACCTCTCGATTGAATTCGCTTTTATGCAGACGCTGGTTTACCGCGATGAGAAAGCGCCCCAGCTCGAGTTCCTCGAGCAGCACCTTTTCCCGTGGGTCGTCCCGTACATGATGGGGATGAAGAATATGGCCGACACCCCGTTTTACCGCGACATCTGCGACTTTGTCGTTGAGTTTTTAAGTGCCGATTACGAGTACCTTAGCGGAGGCGGAGCGAATGGCTAACATCAATTTCATTCAAAAAAGCAACCTCTTCAGCTACACGGGAACGCGCTGCCTGCGCAACGAGTATTACCACAACGACTGCCGGATCTGCATCGATTTGTGCCCGAAAGGGGCGTTCAACATAGTTCGCAACAAGCTGACCCTTTTTGAAAGCGAATGTGTCGGCTGTGCCGGATGTATCGGCAGCTGTCCTACCGAAGCACTGGAAATCGAGAGTTTCGATCCCAACGGATTTGCGGCCGGATTCAAAAACCGGGAAGAGAATCTTGTTTCATGCAAATCCTCGACACCGTGTCTGGGGGTTTTCGACAGCGAACACTACCTGGTGATGGCGCTGCGGGGTGGCAAAAGCGCTTCGTGCGATCTGAGTCACTGCGCGACGTGCCCGTTGAACGAAAACGGGAAACTCGAAGCAACGATCCGGCAAAAGATTGACGATGCGAACCATTTTCTCGAGACGATCGCGCATGAACGGCGGATCGAGATCATCGAGGTCAACGAAGAACACAATGAGCGCCGCGCCCTATTCCGTAAAGGGTTTGAGAAGATCAAAGAGACGGTTGCCGACTCGAGCGAAGCCCACGAAGCGATGACGATCGTGCATCACAAGCAGCCGGACATTAAGATGCCTCTGAAGAGGGTACTGCTCAAAAACTCTCTCAAAGAGATCGTCGGCGATCTGGAAAAGACCGAATTTGCCGAAACCAGCCCTCTGTTTTTCAACAAACAGATCGATTTCAATGCGTGCACCAACTGTGCCGACTGCATCCAGTTTTGCCCGACGGACGCGCTCTTTCCGACTTCGGACAAACAGGGGATCTATTTCAGTCAGGGGAAATGCATCGGATGCGGTATTTGCGAGGAGATCTGCAAACCCAAGGCGATTACGAAAAAAGAGGGATTTGATCTGGTGAGCGTCGCGTATGAACGCGCCGAACAGATGGTCCATTACGAAATGGTGATGTGTCACGAATGCCGGACCCCTTATCCTTATAAGGGGGGCGACCCGATTTGCGACCGCTGCATCAGCTTTGTGACGAACCATGCCAACATGTTCACCCTTGCCCGGGATATGTAAGGCATCGTTTCTTGTGAATCCCTTTCGTGCGCCGCGCGCGCTTTAGCGCAGGCGGCTATTTTTTCTCCATAACGTCTTTGGCCCCTTTGATCGCCCCTTCCATGGCCGATTTGGCGACGCTCCAGGCACGCGCTCCCATCGCTTTGGCTTCCTGCGCCGATTTTGACCGCAGCAGTTTGTTTCCCCGCTCCGTAACGCCCCGTTTGATGCGCGCCAGACGGCTGCGCAACAGTTCGACCGTCTCCTGCGAGAGGCGTTTGAGCTCATCCGAACCGGTCGTGATCTCTTCGTTGAGGCGTTCGAGTTTTTCGACGAATGCGGGGCTGTTGTGGCTTTTGAGGCCGTGGAAGATCTGGGAGAAGAGGGTGTCGACGTTGTCGAGTTCGATTTCGATCGTTTTGTACTCGTCGCGGTAAAGGGCTTTCACCTCTTCGGGGACGTAGAGAAGGTACTGGCGGAATTTTTCGATCGATCGGATCAATGCCGTGTGAATACCCCGCAGAGTGCCGCGCAGAATCGTATCGGCCTGGTTGGGAGTCGCTTCGGCGACGCTCATCGCGCTTTGGAGGATGCTGGAGAGAATCCGCCGGATCCGGACGGCGTTGAGAACGTTGGCGTTGAGCGATTCGAAGGTGATCTCTTTGATGATCTCTTCGAGCGTCTCTTCGATGTCGCTCCCTTTTTCGAGCGTCGTGATGACGGCGCTTTCGGTGATCTCCTCGAGAATTTCGAGCAGGTCGATCGACTGGATTTTTACCTGATGGAGCCGTTCAAGGGTGGCTTCGTCACTGCCGAAATGTTTTTCGAGTGCATTGAAAAGGTTGTATTTGAGATGCTGAAGCTCTTCGCTTTTGCGGGCGATCTGGCGTTCGATGCGCTCTTTCTGGGCCAAAAGGTCTTCGAGTTCGTGGTAAAGCGTCTCGCCCTCCTCTTCGATCATGGCCCCCGTGAGCATTTTCATCTCCTGCAGCGACAGGGCATCGGGCGTGACGGACCATTCGTTGTGCAAGGACGCGACGATGGAGGAGACTTTTGATTCGAGGTCGGCCGATTCGAGGGTGCGGTAACGCGTTTTGATATCCCGTTTAAACGTTTCGAGGTTCATCCTAAACTCCTGTCTGTAGATTAAAATCCGATGGCACATGCCTCGCCCAGGCGAGGTCAAAGAACCATTTTGATGTGAGGGTGGGCTTTGAGCGTTTCGTAAAAATAGGTTCTTTCGTCCTCGTTGTGCACGAGCAGTTCGAGATTCATACTGATGTACTTGCCGCCGCGGCTGGTGTTTGAAGGGGTCAGGGAATAGCTGCGCTCCCCCATGATCTCCAGCGCGGCGATTTCGATTCCGGCCCGTTCGTGCGCAACGATTTTATACAGCCAGTTGCACGGGTATTCGAGCTCAAGCTTTTGGGTTGATTCGTTGATAATCACCACTTTTACCTCCTGATTTGGTTTCGAGTTGAACGGGGCCGATCACCATCCCTTTGTCGATCGCTTTGAGCATATCGTAGATGGTCAGCAGCCCGATGCTGGTTCCGGTGAGGGCTTCCATCTCTACCCCCGTCTGGCCGCTGAGTTTGGCCGTGACGCTCAGGCGGAATCCCGGAAGGTCGGGGAGCTCCTCGATATCGCAGTTGACGCCGCTGAGGTTGAGGGGATGACACATCGGGATCAGGTCGGACGTTTTTTTCGTCCCCATGATCGCCGCGATGACCGCAGTCTGGAGTACCGGCCCTTTTTTGGCCGTCTGGTTGACGACGGCATCGTACGCTTCGCGGCTCATCGTGATCAGGCCGCTGGCTACCGCAACGCGCGCGGTCGTATTTTTATCCGAAACGTCGACCATTTTGGGACGGTCGCGCTCGTCAAGATGGGTTAGTTGCATGGTTTCTCTTTGTCGTAGCGTATATCTAATTATAGCCAAGAGTGGTAAATCCCAAACTGATGAAAAAATAATCATATTGATGGTTAAAATTGGGTTATAGTTTTAGCATGAGATTTCGGTGGGGCTAAAGATAGCGCGTAATTCCGAAACCCTCATACCTCCTTCTTCAAGATTCAGCGCTTTGCCTCTGTGTGCGGAGGCAATCCGTTCGCTTTTAACCGACATCACTACCGACAGGGGAAAAACAATGCAAGATTTGGTACGAAGTTATTCCGCAAATGCCCCGTTGTTCGAAAAATTTATTGTAACCACTCTGGGAAAAGTGAGCCTCAAAAAATTCGACGTACAGCTGGCGCAACGCCTTTTTAAAACCTTTCCGAGCCTCGAGCTGATTTACAAATGCGACGAGGGGTTTGTCCAGAACTCTCCCAATATCTATGCCGACCGGGAGGATCATCGCGAGATCGGAGCCGACCGTGGCTACCTGGTCAACGAAGCGGCGCTTCAAAAAGGGTATTACGTCAGCGAACCCTACATCTCTTCGGCAACTGGGGTGTTGTGCGTAACCGTCGTGTATGCCGTCGGAGACGGATACCTGTTCCTCGATTTCCGGGTGCGCAAACTGCTGGAGCGGTTTGACCTGATCGAGAAAAACGATGTATTCAAACGTCTCAACCGCACCTCCTATGCCGTCATCGGCGGGGGACTGCTCTTTTTCGGGGTCTTCGTCGTATTGTACGGGTTTTATACGTTCGGGGGGTATCTGTTCGGGGATGAACCGCTGTCGATGGATACGGTATTCAAACCGATCATCGCGCTGACCCTGGGGTTGGCCGTGTACGATCTGGGAAAAACGATTTTCGAGCAGGAGGTACTGCCCCGAACCCAGCAGGTGAGCGACGCGTTCAATGCCAAAACGCTGTTGAACTTTTCAGTCTCGATCATCATTGCGCTCCTCATCGAGGCGCTGCTGGTCGTGTTTAAAATCGCGATCCACGACTACAAGGACCTCCCTTACGCATCGACCCTTATCGCCGCGCTGGCGTTTTTGCTGCTGGTGTTCGCGGTCTTTATTTATCTGGTGCGCAAAAGCGAGAAAGTGCCTGCTGATATTCGTGCGGATGGTTGAGATTGGCGAACGCTTCTTCCTCGGTAAAAGGGACGTAGAGGGTACGCGAAGTGCTCAGGAGCTTGCCCAGCCGATGGTCCCCTTCGCGGAGCATCCGCTCCATCTCTTCTTGCAGGGTGCGGCGGTAAATGCCGCAGAGAGGATGGCTCCCCGAAACGGTTCTGGCGATGATCGCATCGTAGTCGCCGTTGTCCGCGGCGATCAGCGTTTCAAAAACGCTTTCGCCGACAAAAGGGGTGTCGACGCTTAACGCCATGATCCGCTCGTCCTTTAGGGAACGGAATGCGCTGACGAACCCCGCCGTCGGGGCGAAATCGGCCCCTTGAGGATCAACAAGGACCGGTGCGCCGAAGCCGAATTTTTCGGGATCTTTGGAAGAGAGGTAGACGCGCTCGAACAGACAAACCAGACGGCGGTACTGGTATTCGGCAAGGGTTGAAAAGTCTCCGAAGGGGAGGAGTGATTTGTCCTCTCCCATCCGGGAGCTTTTTCCCCCCGCAAACAAAACGCACGGAAGATCGGAGATCATTCGGCCAGTGCCGTCTGGACGATTTTGGCCATTCCCGGGCTGCTTCCTGTTTGGATGTATTCGAGAATCAGCGGGGTGAACTTGGAAATAAGCGAGGGGTCCATCCCCAGTGCGCTGAATTTCGAAGCGACGCTGCCGCTTCCGACCGCCGGTGCGGCGGAGACGATCGTCCCCAGCGGGGGAAGCTGTTTGGTTAATGCGGCGTAATCGGTCGGTTTCATCGTACTTTTGGCGTCGTTGAGGATCGCCGCCGTCCCGCCGACCGCCTGGGTCGGGGTGACACCCAGCGTCGTCGTGAGGTTTTTGATCAGCGGGTTGGACGCCAGTGAGGCATCGACAACGGGTGCGGCACTCTGGGCGACGGGTGCGACGCTTTGGATGAGGCCTCCGAAGTCGATGGCCTGGGCCTGCGAAGCGATAAGGGTCAGTGCGGTCAACGGATGGATGAGGTTGCGCATGGTGAGGGCTCCTTCAAGAGTGATGGAGCCATTATAGCAGATACGTTCAGCGGATGGTGGCGGGATCGGTGATGACTCCCGTGATCGCCGAAGCGGCGGCGACGGCCGAGTTGGCGAGGTAAACTTTCGAGCTGCGCGCTCCCATCCGTCCGACGAAGTTGCGGTTGGTGGTCGCGATGGCGACTTCGTTATCGCCGAGAATGCCCATGTATCCCCCAAGGCAGGCGCCGCAGGTGGGGTTGGAGACGACGCCGCCCGCATCGACGATGATGTCGATGTAGCCGAGCTTGGTCGCTTCGCGCAAGATCCTTTGGGTCCCCGGGGTGACGATGAGGCGGACGTCGGGGTGGACCCGTTTGCCCTTGAGGATTTCGGCGGCGATTTTGAGGTCGCTGAGGCGGCCGTTGGTGCAGCTGCCGATAAAGGCCTGGTCGACTTTGATGTGGTCGCTGACCGCCTGGCTGAGGCTGTGGCCGTTGCTGGGGAGGAACGGGTAGGCAATGACCGGCTCGAGCTTGGCCACGTCGATTTCAAGTACCTGAACGTAGATCGCGTCGTCGTCGGAATAGTGGATTTTCGGTTCACGCGCCAGCGGCTTGTCCGCAAGGAATTCGGCCGTGATTTCGTCGTAGGCGACGATCCCGCTTTTGGCCCCCGCTTCGATGGCCATGTTGCACATCGAAAAGCGGTCGTCCATACTGAGGTACCGAATCGTGTCGCCGGTGAATTCGAGGGTGCGGTAGAGGGCGCCGTCGACGCCGATCATCCGGATCACTTCGAGGATAATGTCTTTTCCGGTCGTGTATTTCCCCGGTTTACCGCTCAGGACGACTTTGATCGATTCGGGGACTTTGAACCAGTTGCCCCCCGTGACCATCGCGAATGCGAGGTCGGTCGAACCCATCCCGGTGGAGAAGGCACCCAGTGCGCCGTGGGTACAGGTGTGCGAATCGGCGCCGATGATCACGTCGCCGGGGACTACCAGCCCTTTTTCGGGGAGGAGGGCATGTTCGATCCCCATGTCCTTTTCGTCGAAAAAGTGCTTCATCCCGTGTTTTTTCGCGAAATCGCGGCTGACGCGGGCCTGATTGGCCGATGCGATGTCTTTGGCGGGGATGAAGTGATCGAGGACGATCGAAAAACCGTCGGGGTTGGCGAGTTTGGTCGCCCCCGCATCTTCGAACGCTTTGATCGAGATGGGAGTTGTGATGTCGTTCCCGATCACCATGTCGATCGGCGAACGGACGATTTCGCCCGCATAAACGGGGCGACCGACGTGCTCGGAGAATATTTTTTCGGTAATAGTCTGACCCATAATCAAGAACCTTTTCAAGGGGCTAAATAATGGGGGCGATTATACCACAGCGACCCTTAGCGTTTGGCGGGGAGGGGTTTCTTGGGTGACGCCGGGGTGACGTTCCTGGTCCCGCAGTTGGCCGTCGAGCGAACGTCACACCCTGCCGCGTAGCCGCTGCTGCCGCACCCGTATCCCCCTTTGGCCGGAAGGGCGTACTGGATATGGTGCTGATACATTCCCATCAGTCTGGGAAACTCTTTTTTCTGGGCGTCGTTCAAAACCAGATAGATCGTCTCAAACAGATCGATCTGGGCCTGCAGCGCTTTGGCGCTGGGGGAGTAGGCGATGTACGCCGCAGGGTTGAAATGGCCTCCCACGAACGCTTCTTCGGGTACTTTCGGGGTAAGGGTGCGCATCTCTTTGCGGTAAAGACGCAAAGCGGTCTGAATATCGGAATTTTCTTCCAGTCCCAGTTCGTTGATCGCATAGGTTACGGTTTCGACGAGGGGAATGCCCCCTTTGGCACACCCCGTCGCGCATCCCGAGGGGTTGGCGCAGGCCAGGGCCGCCGCCGTAAACAATCCGAACGTCATCATGATCAATCGCATGGTCGACTCCTTGCTGTAGTATGGGATTAATGATACCCCCGATCCTAATAAGAGAATCTAAAGTATGCAATGTAGTTGGACGGGTTAACGATCACGTGTTTTTTAATCGGAATTCGAGGGTCAGGTCGATTTCCATCGGCATTGAACCTTCGAGATTTTTGGGGATGTCGATCCCCGAAGCCGATGCCACGGCGGCTTTGACCGCATTGTGGAAAACCGCTTCGCCGCTGAGGATGGTGATCCCTCCGAGAGTCCCGTTGCCGTTGAGGCTGAAGCGTACCCCCACTTCCCCTTCCATACCGCGGCGGCGGGCCGAAGAGGGGTAGCGGAGATTGTTTTGAATCGCAGAGCGCAAAGAGGCCAGAAAAGCCCGTTTTTCGGATGTGTTGTCGGGCTTGGCCTGGGGGACCTGCACGCTCGGCACGGCCGGTGCGACGCTGCGGGAGAGGGCGGAAGTCTGGGGAAGGGGTACGGCCGGGGGAGATGCGGGTACGGCTACCGGCGCCGACGCAGCGGGGGATTGTACCGAAGGTTTGAGGGGTGAGGGTTTGGGTGAGGGCTGCAGCGGGGGGGATGCGGGTGTACGCGGCGCGGGTTGCGGGATCGGCCGGGACGAGGCGGTCGGCGGCAGCGAAACGGCGATACGCGGTTCGGCGGGTTGAAACGACATGATCTTGAACGCTACCCGCGAGGGTTGCGCGGGAGGCGTCGTCTGGGAGAGGACCCAAAAGGCCAGTGAACCCATCAGGGCGTGAAAGGCGAGCGAGAGAGCAAACGATTTGCGTGCGGTTGTCATCATAGGTGTAACCATCCCTTAAAAATAGCGATCCCTACCAGCGCCAAAAAAACGGGCGCGGCATGTCGCAAGAAGGTACGATAGGTACCTAAATGGACCAAAGATTCCTGGAGAATTTTGGTGAGAACGACCGAAAAAAACAAAAACCATAGGATGCTCGCCCCCAGCGCAAAGACCAACCCGTAGGCGAGTGCTCCGTACCAGGTGCTCGATGCGGCGGAGAGGGTCATCATCGTGACCACCGGGGCGCAGATCGACATGGAGAGGAGCGCCCCGCTTAGATAGAGCGAGAGGGCATTTGTCGGCGTTGCGGGGGCAGAGGCACAGCATGTGGCACTGCGCCGTGCCTCCATCCAAAGGCGAAATGCCATAAAGAGGGTGATGCTGCCGAGCAGATACCCCATCAACTCCGTATCGCGGATGAGCGATTTGATAAAAAAAGATCCGGCATAAGCGACCAGAGCGAGGGAAACGTATCCGCTGATCCGCCCGAGTGTAAGGGGGAGCAGTGCACGGAGGCTTGCTTCGCGTGTTGCACCGTTCGCCAGCAGAATCGGAGAGACGATCGGCATGCACGAAAACATACACGCCGTTGCCCCATAGGAGAGGGCGACAATGAAAAGGGAAAAAAGGGCCAGCGGTTCCACCCTTTAGCCTTTCCACCATTTATCGATTTTAGAGCGTTTTTTGAACGACTCTTTGGAGGAGGTGAGGATCGTTGCGGGGCCGTATTTGAAACTCATGACCCCATCGTGCGGACAAAATTCGACGCATCGTCCGCAGAGGGTGCAGTCGGTGTGGGTGATGTTTGCGTTCACGGCCGGATTGCCGATTTCGTAAATGTCCATCGGACACGCTTTGACGCAGTTGGAACACCCTTCGCAGTAGGACGAGCCGTTTTTGACGAGGCGCAACAGGCCGATTTTTTTGAACAGGGTCTGCATCGGCAGGATCGGGCAGATGCGGCAAAACGGCTGCCGTACGAAAAGGGCGAGGGCGATCATCAGACCAAAGAGCAAGTCGGCGATCAGCGAGAGGAGGGTGTACCCCCACCCCGCCTGGGAGATGTAGAGCTGATTCATGTCTCCGACCGCGAGGGTCGTCATGATCCGGCTGGGGCAGATGGAACAAAACGGCGATCCCCATTCGTGCCCCAGCATCCCGATTCCCGTCAGCAAAGGGAAAATAAGGACCAGAAAAAGGAAAATGAACCATTTGACCGGGCGGATTTTGTTCACCGTTTCGACCGAGAGGGAGGGGAGCTGTTTCATCCCCAGTTTCGTCCCGATCATCCCGACGCTCTCCTGAAAGAATCCCAAAGGGCAGAGCCATCCGCAGAACGCTTTGTTGAGGATCAGGATCAAAAGGGCGACGGTAGCGACGGTAATCGCGGTCCCCATGAGTGCCTGCATGATTCCCGAATCGCCGGTGAAGAGGGTCGAGACGCGGTGATCCATCTGATGCTGAAGCGGGATGAGGGCGCAATAGTCCCCGCTTTTCATGTCGTAGGCGCACGAGAGGGCCGGAAGGGCCTGGGTGAGCTTGTCGTCGGTGTAAAACGTCGTGAAAACGGTTGCCCCGTAGACGAAAAAGAAAAAAGCGGTGAGTTGGACGACACGGCGGAGTGCCGTTACGGTCAAGAATTTATCCATTTTGTCCCCCTTTGCGGCTGCGTCGATAGAGGAAAAGTCCCCCTAAAAATCCCAGTGCCGCGGCGGCGGCACCCCATTCCTGCGATTGCCAGTGGTTGTTCGGATTGGGTGAATAGGGCATCGAAAAGGTGGTGACGTAGCGTATTCCCCCCTCTTCGTGCCGCAGGGTCAAAAGAAATTCGGAAGGTTTGTTCCCCCGGCCGGGTGTGACGTTCGCAAAATCATCGGGGAGAGTGACTTCGGCCGCACCGTCGGGTCCGCTCGTAAAGGTTTGCGCGCCGCTGCGGCGGGTTTCCAAAACAAGGGGGACATTTGTCAGGGGCTTGCCTTTGAACATCGCGACGAAACGGTACGTTTTCGATCCCGTATAGCGGTCGTGCTCGCGGTGCAGGGGATCGGGGATAATTTCGAGGGCGGTTTTGGGCAGTGCCGTGAGACGGGTAGGCGAGACGTCGGCGGGACGGCCGAAGAGCGAGAGGTACCGGACGGCGCTGCGGACGTTTCCGGGGGATTCGGACTCGGCTACAAGCGCGTAATATCCCCCCATTTTGGGTGGAGGCAGCATTACCGTGTTCCGGTCGAAGCGAAGGGGCCGGAGCGAGAGATCGGGGAGTACTAGCCGGGCAGTCGCGTTTCCTTCGAGATTCATCGCGGCGAACATGGCGCTTTCCCCTTTGCCATGCCCGCCGTGGGCCGCGGCGGCCGCTTTGCCCGTGTCGCATCCGTGGGGGGCCCAGTATAAGACCCCCTCGCCGTAAGCCCAGAGGGAAGTTCCCAGCACGAGAGCCAAAAGAACGTTTTTCATGGCAGACTCCTTAGAATTTGATCGAGAGACCGGCGGTGTAGACGCGGCCGGGGTTGACGGTCAACGAGAGGTCTTCGTAATCGAATACGTCGTTTTCGTCCCGGTCGCTGCTGGCTCTGGCGGTATTGAAATACTGGTTGTCCATCAGGTTGTCGATGCGGGCGAAGAGGGAGTATTCGACATTGAAAGCTTTTGCCTTGTATTCGGCCAGCAGGTTGAGCGCTTCTTGTCCGTCGATGCGGAGGCGGTTGAGGTCGTCGGCATAGTAGTCGGAGCGTTTGGTGTATTCGGCCGAAAGCTTGAAGTTGGCGTTGTGCTGGTAATCGAGGATGACGTTAAGGCTGTGTTTGGAGGTTCTGGGGATCGTGTTTCCCGTCACGTTGTAATAGGCGACCTCGCCGGTATCGACCCGGCCATCGTTGTCGGCGTCGAAGTGGATGCCGAAATTGTCGTAATCGGTGTATTTGGCGTCGAGGTAGGTATAGGCGACGTTACAGGAAAACTTGTCACCCAGTTTGGAGACGGCGGAGAGTTCGAACCCCTGGTGTTTCGCCCCCCCGATATTGTCCCACATGTCGGTGACGGTACTGTCGACGCTCCCGTAGTTCCCGGCCGTTTTCATGATGAAATCTTTGCGGTCGATGCGGAACAAAGAGGCTTCGTATTGGAGGCCGTTGTAGTTGCCGCGCACCCCGGCTTCGTAGTTTTTGGCGTGTTCTGGGCGGAGGTTGGGGTTGTTTTGGGTGCTTCCGTAGGTGCTGACGTTCGCGGCGAAGAGCTGTGAAATGGTGGGTGCGCGAAAACCGGTGGAGTAGTTCGCAAAGAGGCTGTTGTCGTCGCCGAGGTCGTAGTTGCTGCCGATACGGTAGGAATAAACGTCGAACGATTTGTCGAGCTGATTGTTCCGCGAGTCGGTGTAATCGAGTTTGATCGCGTCGTAACGGACGTTGAACGTGGCGCTGAGCCGGTCGGTCAGGCCGTGTTTGTACTCACCGTAGAGCGCGTAAACGTTTTCGTCGGTTTCGTTGTTGCTGTTTTCGGCTCCGGCCGATACGTAGGTATAGCTGGGGAAATAGCCGACGCGTTGCGCGACGCGGTAGAGCACCTTGTTTTTGTAATTGTTGTCCCGCAGATCGATCCCCAGCAGGGTCGCGAAGGTTTCCGTCGCCGTGCGGAATTCCCCTTTCATCCCGGTCTGTACCTGTTCGTAATAGTTGTCGTAAACGTAATCGTCATCGGTGTAGGTCCCCGACGCTCCCAGGGCATTTTTCGTTTGGGGGCTCGACCAGAAATAGGTGTCGTCGGTGTAGACGTAGCCGTTTATCAGGAGGTTGGTGTTTTCGGAAAAATCTTTCGAATAGGTGAGAAACAGCTTGAGAAGGTCGACGTCGTATTTGCGGGTGTAGTCACGACTGTCCATGTCCCCGGTGTAGACGCTTTCGGGGTTGTTCAGCGCTTCGCTGAGCCCCCCGACGGTTCCGTGGGAATCTTTTTTCCGTTTGGAAGCTTCGAGACCGAACGTCACGTCGCTCGTGTCGTCGAGGTAATACTGGAATTTCCCGTTGACGTACTGGGCGATGTAGTCGGAATCTTCATGGTACCCGTCGGCCTTGCGCTCGCTTGCCTGGATATGGAAACTCAGATCGTCGTTGGCATATCCCGTTCGGGCGACAAGTTTCTGGTAGCCGAAGCTTCCCCGCTCGACGGCTGCAAAATTGTGGTTGTATTTGGCCCCTCTTTTGGTGGTGATGACAACGGCTCCCGAGAGGGCGTCATCGCCGAACAGATACGAAGCCCCCCCCTTGATCACCTTGATCGATTCGATGTTGTCGAGATCGATGTTGACCGCCCCGGTGCGTTCAAACACGGGGACCCCGTCGATAACGACGGCAACCCCGGGTTTTTCGCCCATGTAGACCTGGTTTTCGATCCCGCGAATGTGGATTTTGAGGCTGTCGCCGGTTTTGACTTCGGTGGTGATACCGGGGATCGCATTGAGCACCTGCTGGATATTTTCGACGTGGGAATCGTCGACTTTTTGTCCGTCGATGGTTGAGGTGGAGGAGGCCTCGGTCCGGGACGAGTGGAAACGGTCGTCGATCGTTGTCGAATCGATACCGATAATGCCGAGATTTTCGGCCGCGAGGCACGAGCCTGCAAGCAGGGAAGAGAGAATAACGCTGTGGGAAATGTTGGCCATCACCGCTCCTGTTTAGATGTAAAAGTGGCGGATTATGAGGAAAAAATGTTACATTAGTGTTAAATAGATAAATAATAAGTATTATTCTTTGGTATTAAGTATTCATTAATATAGAGCCGTATTTTCTAGTCGGCACGATTCGAGCCGCTCAGAGTCGATTAAGTAGAATGAGCCGATTATTATGAAAAGAAGGGTAGCTGCGAGAGCAAATAATAATCCTTTGTCTCTCCCTCCTGCACGTAAAATAGAGCGTTGATCCTGATGGATCAGTGAGTCTATAGGGGATTTCGCAAAGGTTTTTTCGCATGCCACTTCACAAAGCCCGCACTGGATACAGCGTAGATCGAATCCATCTCGTATATCGAGATTAGGGATAGGGCAGATTTTGACACAGCCTCCGCAATCGGTGCAATCGTCGGTAGGATCGGAAAAGGTATAGCTCAAACGATCCTGTATGGGGAGTATCACGCACGTCGCCCCATAGGGGCAGAGATAGGCGCAGTACCACCCCTGAACCATATACACCTCCGCAATCATCAGGAGCGAGAGGGTGATAACCAGCCATCCCGCAAAGGAGAGATCTGTTATGGCACCGATCAACTCATCGGTGCTTATCCCATACGCCACTACTGAAAATGCCAGCATCGAAGCTAGCGCGGTGAGGATGCTCAACCCGATCACTTTGGAGGGGAGCGAATTTTTCTTTTTGCCAAAGAGGGTGAGGAGATGGGCGAAAAACGTGTTGGGACATAGCGTTCCGCAATAAAAGCGGGATAAGGTCAGAGCAGAGATGAGGGCAACCCCTACGGCGATGAGGATGAACGTCCCGATAAGGGCATAGGTGTTCATTTCACGGGCGAAACCGAACAGCTCCAGACGATCATGAGGGAAATTGAATAGCAAAAGATGGAAATCGCCGATGGTGATCCACGGAATCGCCATAAAAGGGATGAATAGAGCTAAAAATGCTCTGTTTTCACGTAAAAACCGCATCACATCCCCTTCCGATCCATCTTCCATGTATCGAGTCGCTGATCGATGGGGAGGGTTCCATTCTCTAAGCGTCCCTCTTCGAGGCGTCCGACGAGGTCAGAAAAAATGGTTTTGTTTGGCAAAGTTTTGAACCGTTTGACAATATTTCCCTCATGATCGGCGACGAGGATCAGGGGAACACTCTGAGCCAGACCGAACGGCAAAGCCCGCTTTTGGCTCTCGCTATCATCGACTAAGACACGATGGATAGAGAGGCGGGGATGAGATGTGTGTATTTCATCCAAAAGGGTCAAGCTTCGTTTGCAGGGCGGACACCATGAAGTGTAGAAAATGACGATGGAAGCAGAGGCTTTAGGCGAATAATAGGGGGCGTTTTTGAGCGATAGCGGTGCACCGAAAAGTGCTAAAGACAAAAGAAAAAAAGGGAGTATTCTCAAAGGAGAACCGAATATGATTTGAATCTTTAAGGAGGTCGATTTAGGCATATTAGGTTCTCTTTTCAGGATAGTTATGTTGTCATCCCCGGTATAGTCGGGGATGAGAAATTGGTTGTTATTTTTGTTTCAGCACCCACTCAACGAGGGTTTTCGCCTCTTCGTCGGTCACATTTTGCGGAGGCATCGGAGTTTCACCCCATTTACCCGTTGAGCCGTTCTTGAGTGATGCGGTGAGGGTATCAGCGCTTTCACCTTTGGCGGCAACCTCTTTATACGACGGTCCTACGAGCGCCGTATCGACACTGTGACATGCCAGACACCCTTTCGAATCGGCAAGCGATACCGCCGGATCGAGAATGACTGCCGGAGCATTTTTCATCTCCTCTTTGTACGCTTTGTATTCGGTGATAACGTCGGTCATGTATTTTTCGGTCGCTTCGGCCTGGAGCTTGAGCGGCTCTTCGAAGCTCACGACGCGGATACCGTGACGGGCGGTCGCCATCAACAATACTGCGACGAGCATCAACACAACCGCTTTGGTCGCATCCCCCATGTTCATCTCTGCTGTGCCGAAGCGTTTGAGGAGGAAGAAGAACAAGATGGTGAGCACCACCGATGCGGCGAACGGTGCGAACACGAACGGCGTATGGATATACGCTTCGCTGATGCGCGGACTGAATGCGAAGAATACCAACGGCAAGATTGCGATGTTGACGGGTGCCGCCCACATAAACCATTTTTTACCCTGATCGATCGCCAAGCGTCCCGCATCGGCATCTTCACCGCCCGCTTTGACCCATTTGACGCCCAAATAGATCATCACGATCCCCGTAAAGCTAAACGCCGTGAGGAAAAAGTTAAGTAGGCGGAAGCCCGTAAGCGGGGTGAGCATCATGTCCCAGATGTTTTGAACCGTTGCAAATGTTTCCGGCTGCAAATAGAGGTTGGACATCGACATGAACACCGGAGGCAACGTATAGAACGTCAATACAGCAACCAGACCGATTGCGATATGAAACCCTTTGTGATGGTGCAATGAATGCCAGCTGAATTTGTACGCATACGAGAGCAAGAACGCAAAGATGTTCCCGTAAATGATATGCAAAATATGCGGAGAAACTTTGAGAATCGCCGTATAGAAAAATCCGGTATAAAGAACCGAAATAACGAGCAGCGGAGCGACCCCCCACAATGCCCCCATATTTTCACTGATGGTGGTGGGGTTGGTCATTTTATATGCCAATAAATCATCCGTTTTGGACTTTTTGAATACCCCGGTAATGTTGTAGAGGACCGACGCGGTCGATGCTCCGATGAGGGTATAGATAAATGCGATGTGCACAACAAATACGATAATCCCGAGGGTATCGAAAAACCAGCCCGGAAGTCCCATCGTCGGAACGACGAGGGGGATGTCAAAAGGGAGTTTCCAGTTCATTATTTGATCTCTCCTCTTTTATTAAGTGATGCGATATAGGCCGCTAACGCGTCCTTTTCCGCTTCGGTTCCGACAAACGGAGCCATATAAGGGGTTCCCCCGCCCGGCAGGTTGTTGATACGGTTGCGGATCGCCGCTTCGCTCCATCCCGCCGTGAGCGCTTTGAGACCGTTGATCCCGTTTTCGGTATGGCAGGCACGGCACTCGATTTGGGCGATGGTGTGACCCACTTCCACAAGATTGGATTTATCCTCTTTGATCACTTTTTTCTCTTCATCGACGAAGACGGCGTGTTTGAGGATACCCACTTTGTTGAGATACGGTACGTCGGTAACACGGATACCGTTGGCGTACATGTAGTTGTAAATCAAGAACGGTTTACGGATGAACTCACGGGTACGCTCTTCGTAACCCCAAAAGAGCAAGAAGGCGCTGACCATTAAGGTCGCAGCGATATAAGGCATCCGTTTCGGCGAGAAGTAGGCGATAATCGTGGTCACAACGACCGCACCGCCGATACCGCTGATAATCATGTACATCAGATCCATTTTATCGGCGAATGCTCGGGTCATCATCGCCGTCGGGATCATGGCACGCGCCGCTTCGGGGATTTGGAGGAGGTAGTAGTACCCCAGTGCCGCACCGACAGGAACGGTGATAATCATGATTTTGGCGAACAGTTTGATCAGCCCTTCGCGGGTGTTACGGATCGCTTCGTCTTTGCTAAACGCGGTGATGAGCCATGTCCACATGATGGCGAGTGCGGCGGCAAACGCGATGGAGCTGAACGTTCTGAATGCCAGTCCGGGGAACCACGTCGGGTTGAAGAGGGCGTTATTGTAGTTGACGTTGCCCGGATAGACTTCCGGATCGACCCACGGCTGGCCGTCGAAATTCGGAGTCAACATAAAGCCCAAAATGGCGGTGATGATGAGCATGGTAACCCATGACGATGCGGCGTAAAATACCCCGAATCTGACCGATTTGGCACGTCCTTCGGGAGTAAGCGCTTTCTCTTTCCAGGTCATGAACCAGAAAAGGAGCAAGACAACTTCGAAGTTGAATACGATCCACTCGATAAACCATTTCCAGAAGAAGACGCGGATGAGTCCCCCGATAGCATTGGGGCTGATGATGTTGGCGTGAATCCACATACCGATACCGGTAAGGGCTCCGACGGAGGTTGTGATGATAAAAAAGACCAAGAGCAAACGGTAGACAGTTTCATACGAAGCCATGTCGTTGCGTTTGTTGGCCCACCATGCGGCGAGTGCGAGAACGACCGATCCTCCTACCGCTCCGCCGTGCGAGACGAAAACGTGGATGATCGCATTAATCGCCATAAGCATCCGTAGCCCGATCGTGGGCATTTCGAATATGGGAAAATCGAACATACATATCCTTTTTTATTTTAGATTGTATGCACGGCAACGTCGCAGATACAGCGGAAAAACGCTATAATGTAACGTTGCTATGCAATACGATTTTCCGCTCGCCTGAGAGGTCCAATTCGCAGGGCGGGCGGAGCGTGATTGTGTGGTGTTTCTGCGACGTCTTTTCTTCTTTCGGCTCCTTGATTGAGAATTTTTAATTGTACGATTATCCGAAAACAATGTTACATTTACGTTAATTATCTAATGAATTAATTTAAGTTTTTTTTGAGTGTTACGGGTGGGTTATAATGGCATTTAAAAACGGAGGCCCCTATGATTACCGTCTGGCATAATCCCAAATGTTCCAAATCGCGTGAAGCGCTCAAACTTCTCGAAGAGAAAGGGTGCGATTTCGGTGTCGTAAAATATCTGGAAGAGACTCCAAGCCGCGGAGAGATCGAAGCGCTGCTCCAAAAGCTTGGGATTTCGGCGCGGGAGCTGATGCGCACCAAAGAGGAGCTTTACAAAGAGCTCGAACTGGCGAAAGTGACTGACGAGGCGACGCTCATCGACGCGTTGGCGGAGCATCCGCGCCTGATCGAGCGCCCTGTCCTCATCGAGGGGAACCGCGCCGTGATCGGGCGCCCGGCGGAGAAAGTGATCGAATTCCTGGGTTAAGTCCGGAAGCGCGAGAGTTTGCCGTTGATGTGCGTCGTGCTCTGATCGAGGCGGAAGGCGACGTCGCTGATTTCGCGGATGCTCGTCGCGTTGGACGCCGCCAGGAGGTTGAGCGAGTCGATCCGTCCGGAAATGAGGTGCATTCCCTCGGTGAGGGTGATGAGGTGGGCATTTGAGTCGCGAACGCTCTGGGCGGCTACCGAGATGAGGCGTGAGGAGCCGTTGATCATCTGCTGGACATTTTGGGAATCGCGGGAGACGATGAGAATCGACCCGGCCGATTTTTCCATGTTCCTGCTCGTCCCCGTGATCGCCTCGACGATCGTGCTGATCGTGCCGTTGATGCGATGGAGGCTTTCCTGGGTCCTCTCTGCCAGTTTGCGTACCTCGTCGGCGACGACGGCAAATCCACGGCCGTGTTCCCCGGCGCGCGCCGCTTCGATCGCGGCATTGAGGGCGAGGAGGTTGGTCTGGTCGGCGATATCGCCGATAATGTCGAGGATCCCTTTGACCTCCTGCGCTTCGGCCGAGAGGGTTTGCAGTTCGCTTGAGAGTTCCTGCTGCATCCGCGCGACGGTCTGGATGTCGCCGTTCATCCGTACGATTTCACCGTCGGCCCGGATCAGTGTTTCGGCGGCCTCTTCCATTTTGGCGTTGGTATCGCGCGCCGAACGTGCGGACGTGTCGACGATGGATTGGAGGGTGAGGATCTGATCGTGGGTTCGGGCGATATCGGACGAACCGCTCTCGAGGCGTGTACGGATGGCGGCCGAGACATTGTTGAGTTCCTGGGCCGTAGAGAGGCTTTCGGACGATGCTGTCTGGATGTCGCGGAGTATCTTTTGCAGTTCCGCCATCGAACCGTTCATGTCCGATGCCGCCACGGAGAGTTCGTCGCTTCCCTCCGCGTCGATCCGCTGGGTCAGATCGCCCGTTTTGAGGCGATGGGCGATGAGGGCGATGTCGGAGATTTTGGCCAGAAGGTCGCGGGTGATGAGGCGCAGGATGGCGAAGACGACGACCATCCCCAAAGGAAGGGTGATCCCGATGAGGATGAGGGTGTGGTTGAATTCGTCCTGCGCCGCGAGGTAGAGACGATCGGCATTGGCGATCTGGAGTTCGATCAGTTCATCGAGCCGTTGATCGGCGGGATCGAGCGAGTAGGGGAAATCGCTTTGGATCAGGTCGAGGATGCTCATCAGCTCTTTTTTCGCGATCGCGTTTTCCAAGAGAGCGATGGAGCGTTCGGCCCTCTCCATTGCCGTGTTTGCCTCGTCGAGCCGTTCGCGTTCGGCGGGGGTGAGGGAGCCTTGGGTATAGGTATTCCAGGTGTGGTGGAGGTGCGCTTTGGCTTGGCGTACCGCGACCGAAGCGGCGGCAAAATCGCCGACCCCCTGTGAGAGGTCGGTTGCCGTTTTGAGGACGACGGCGTCGATATCGTTTTTGCACGAGCGAAGCTGCTGCAGCGGGGTGAGGCTCTGTTCGTGGATCGTCGAGAGCGACGCGTTGGAGAGGACCATTCCCAGAATCCCGATCCCGATGGCGATGATCGCAAAGAGCTGCGTCAGGGCGACGATGAGGGTGAGTTTCTGGCGGATGGAGAGGCGTGAGGCGACCCGAAATGGGCGGAGTGAGAACATGGACGCACCTTGTGAAAAAGTGCGACAGTCTAAACCGTGCAGGTTACGGAACGGTCACATCAATACGCGGTGCGGTCGGGTTTGTCGCTCCATCGCAAAAAGAGCCGGGCCGCTTCGGGCGAATCGACCGGCCGGAGGTCGAGTGCGGAGGCGGGGTTGGCCAGCGCATCGTAAAAACGGGCGTCGTCAAACCCCGCACGCGCGGCGTCTTCCGTCGACGCGCCGTAGTAGACGGTTCGGATCCGCGCCCACAGGATCGCCCCCAGGCACATCGGGCAGGGGTAGCAGGAGGTGTAGAGGACGCAGTCGGAGAGATCAAATGTCCCCAGCGCTTGGGAAGCGCGCCGGATGGCGAGCATTTCGGCATGGGCGGTGGGATCGTTCGCGGCGAGCACTTCGTTATGTGCCGAAGCGATGGGAATCCCGTCTTTGACGATGAGGGCTCCGAAAGGGCCGCCCTCGCCCTGTTCCATCCCGCGTGCGGCTTCTTCGACCGCGAGTCTCATCCACCGCTCCACGGTCGTTCCTAACGGCTTTTCGCGACGCAGGAAGGGGCGAGCAGCTCGGGGCGGTATTCGAAGTGCATCGTGTCGTAGTGGTACCACCGCCCTCCCCAGATAAAGCCGTGCTTTTCGAAAATCCTCACAATCGAGAGGGGCATCGTATTTTTGTACCCGATTTTGGCCGTTTCGGCTGACGCCTCGTCTTTCCAGTACTGGGTCGCGGCGGGTGCAAGGTCGATGGCGATCCCGAAGCTGTGCATCGAAAGGCGGTCGGTATCCTTGATGACGCGGTAGCAGTAGGTGGCCGCCCCTTCGGCCCAGACGCGCTCTTTTTTCGGGAGCTTGGCGATCTCCTGGCCGATGGCGTAGAGCTTTCGGTCCACCCCCCCGATCCGGCTCACCTGAAGTTTCGTTTTCCCTTTGAGCGTCGGCCATTCGACGGTGACGAGATTCTTTTCGATCTCTTTTCGGTCTTTGCCGTAAAGCGCCTGGAAAAAGGGTTGATACCGCAACCGTCCCGGATCGAAGAGGTAGGGGGGCGGCGTTTCGCTCCCCCCTGCATCGTAACGCTGCTCAAGCTGCGTCGAGAGGTCGGCGTTGTTGATTTTTTCGTCCCAGGTTCCTTTGGGGCTATCGGTGCGGAAGGGATAAACCGTACCGTTTTTGAGGATCAGCTCTTTATCGTTCGCCGAAGCGACCAGGCCGGGGTAGCCTTCGACGTAACACTGCGGATTTCCCCACGCCAAAACGCCCAGCAGCGTCCCAAAAATCCAAATCGTCCGCATCTGCACTCCTCGTTTGATTCCCTTATTTTAGCGAATGAGGACCAAAACGTTCTCATGCTTGGCGCGAATTTTCAGCCATGCTTCGATGTCCCGGCGCTCTTTTGCGGAGAGTCTGCCCGCCGCCCGAAGGTTGAGCAGTAAAACGGTCGAACTCCGGTTCTCGTCGAGGGCGGAGGGATCGTAGCTTTTCGAGAGGATCGCTTCGCGTATTTTGGGGAAGAGGGTTTTGAGCTCGGCGGGGACCGACTGAAAGAGGGCGTTTTCTTCGTCGTGTCGGCGCAGCTGTTCTTTGAGGGCCTGGATCTCTTTGTTCTGCGATTGGAGGGCGACCTGACTGTTTTGGTAGAGGTCAGTGATGATTCCCGTTTTGAGTTTCGAGAGATCGATGCTCTGGCCGTTGGTGTTTTGGTAGACGTTGAGCGAGGCTTTCCCCAACCCTTCGCGTTCCATCCCTTCGCGGAGTTCCTGGAGCTTGTTTTGCGGGACGTATTCCCCGATGAGGAACACCTTGATCTCCCGGGTTTTCGGATCGATTTTTACCTGTGCGACGTTCGTGGTTTTAAAATTGAACGCCTGGGCGACGAACTGGGAAGCGCGGGCCTTGAACACCTCTTCGCCGACGAGGCGGTACGCCAGGTATGAACTGGGTAGCAAGGTGATGAGGACGGCGGCGGCGATATAACGCTGCGCCCGCACCGCCAGAGCGGGATCGACGTATTTTTTTTCCGCCACGTTGAAGGCCCGGACGACGATGAACGACGCCAGGGCGATAAAGACGAAATTGATCGTGTAGAGGTAAAACGCTCCGAAGAAAAACTCCCAGTTGCCGCTTGAGAGGCCGAACCCCGCGGTACACAGGGGCGGCATCAGGGCGGTCGCGATCGCGACGCCGGGGATGACGTTGGATTTTTCTTTGCGGGTGATGGCGACGATTCCCGCCAGCCCCCCGAACAACCCGATCAGAACGTCCCACGCCGTGGGGGTGGTGCGGGCCAGCAATTCCGAATGGGCGGTATCGAGCGGCGAGATCAGGAAGTAGAGGGTGGAGGTGAGCAACCCCACCATCGTGGCGAAACTGAGGCTGACAAAGGAGCGGCGCAGCAGCGAGAAGTCGTTGATCCCGGCACCGTATCCGATCCCCATGATCGGTCCCATCAACGGGGAGATGAGCATCGCCCCGATGATGACGGCGGTGGAATTGACGTTGAGCCCGATCGAAGCGACGAAAATAGCGAACATCAAAATCCACAGGGTCGCCCCCCGCATCTCGACTTCGCTGCGGATCCGCTCGTCGATCACTTCGTCATCGGCCATATCCTGAGTGATACTGAGCCGTTCTTTGAGGATGCTTTTGAGGTTGATCCATGTACGATGCTCGGTAGCGGTATCCATGTTGCGTCCTTGTGTGCTTTCGGGGCCAATTATAGCCAACTATTCACAATCGCTTCACATCGGTTTGCGAAGATGACACCATCTTGAATACAGGAGCTTTCGATGAAACCTCTTTTTGTCCTCGCCGCGGCGATCACCGCCGCCGCATTGATTTCGACGGCCGCACAGGCGGACGGGCGTCGCCACCATGTCCTGCGCCCTGCGCATCACGGAGTGCACCACCACGGCGCCGGCTGGGCCGTTCCGATCGTGATCGGAGGGGTGATCGCCTATCGCCTCTCCGATGCCGCGCACCCGGTGCAGCGCGATGCGCGAATCGTACGGGTGGAGGAGCGTTATGGCCCCCTCTACGAAGAGCGCTGGGAATATTTCGGCGATTGCGACTGCAAACGCCGGGTGCTGGTCAAAATACGGTAGTTTTAGCGGGTTTGTAACCGGCAAACGGTATAATTCTCTTTTCTAAAGAAAGGGGATGGAATGTTTTTTCCGAGTCTGGGACTGATCGCGACGACGAACGTCATTACCGTCGACATCAAGGAGAGCGTTCAGACGGCACTGAACCGGATGCACGAACACAATCACCGGAGCGTCATCGTCGTGGACGGCCCCCAGCACTTCATCCTCGCCTCGAAAGACATTATCCGCCTCCGTTTGGAGGGGATCGGGTTTGATACCCCTCTTTTCCGGGTCCTTTTGCGCCCACTGCCCCTGATCAGCCGCGAAAGCAACATCGTCAACGCCCTGAACCTCACCAACGAGCAGGATGAGCACATTTGCGTCTGTAACGAGGACGGGAGCCTCTATGGTCTCGTGACCAACAGCGACATCATCAGCAGCGTCGATCCGCAGATCGTGCTCGATTCCCTCCAGATCGGAACCTTGCTGGACAAAAAATACGGTTACAAAAGTTTCGCCCCCGATACGCCGGTCATCAAGGTGCTGGAGTATCTCAAAGACGCCCCGAACGACTGCGTCATCATTCAAAAAGACGATCTTCCCGTAGGCATTCTCACTTCGAAGGACGTGTTGCGCCTGATCGAAAAAGAGGATCTGCATACGCTCCCCGTCGAAGCGGAGATGTCCTCACCGGTCTTTACACTGGGGACCCGCGCATCGATCAACGACGGGCTGGAGTTTCTGAAAAGAAACCATTTCAAGCGGATCGTCGTCACGGACGATTCGGGGGTGGTCGCAGGAGTCGTCAACCAGCAGGACCTGATCGCCCGCACGTATCTGAAGTGGTCGCAGCTTATGCGGGACCATTTCAAGCAGTTCGAGGAGCTGACGCAGGTGCTTCAGCACAAAAACCTCCAGCTCTCAAAACTGGCGACGAAAGACGCGTTGACCGAAGTGCACAACCGCCATATGTTCACGGAACTGTTTGCCAAAGAGGTGATCAACCTCAAACGCGACGGCGCGAAACTGGTGCTGATGATGATCGATCTGGATTATTTCAAGCGGATCAACGACACCTACGGCCACAATGCCGGCGACGAAACCCTCAGGACGTTTGCGCGGACCGTGTTGACGTGTATCCGCGAAAGCGACATTTTCGCCCGGTGGGGAGGCGAGGAGTTCGTCCTCCTCCTGCACGGCGCGTCGGGAAAGGAGGCGTACGACATCGGCGAAAAAATCCGCAAAAAGGTCGAAGCGACTTTTTTTGAACAGGCGGGGCAGCTGACCTGCAGCATCGGTGCGGCGGAAGTGTTTGCCGACGACACGATCGAAAAGGCCGTCCATCGCGCCGACAGTGCCCTGTATGCGGCCAAAGATCGGGGACGGAACATGACCGTCGTCCATGAGGGGTGAGCCGTGAAGAATATACCTCTGGGTTCTTTGCTGGGACCGAAAAACGTATCGCTGCGGACCGACCGCTCGATTGCCGAAGCGCTTAGGATAATGTCCGAAAGGGCGATCAGCTCGGTCGTCGTGACCGATGCGTCCGACCATCCGGCCGGGATTTTCACCGAACACGACGCGTTGCACGTGGTCGCCGATTCCCTGAACCCCGAGACCCCCCTTGGCGAGGTGATGACGCCCGAGCCTTATTGCCTCGAGGAGTCGGTACAGCTGCACGACGCGTATCAGCTCATGGAGGAAAAAGGGTTTCGCCATCTCGTCGTCGTGGACGGATCGGGACGGTTCAGGGGGGTCGTGAGCGAAGGAGATTTTATCCGTCACCTCGGGTTTGAACACCTGACGAAACAAAAGCGGGTCGCCGAAGCGATGAGCGATTCACCGCTCATCATCACTCCGGGGATGCCCCTTGCCGAGGCTGCGGCACTGATGCACGAGCGGCGGTGCGATTACGCGATCGTCCTCGAGGGGGGACGCCCCGGCGGGATCGTTACCGAGCGCGATATCGCCCACCATTACGCCCACGGCGAAACCGCCGGCGACGAACGGGTCGATTTGCTGCTTCGCCCGGACGTTTGCACCGTCGACAAAAACATTTCGCTGCAGGAAGCGGCACTCTTGATGGAGCGTCACGGGGTTCATCAGCTCATCGTGGTCGATTCGCACGGGGCGCTGGAGGGGCTGGTCAGCCGCCACGACGTCCTGCATGCCATGCACGGCGCCTATTTCGAATTTCTGATCCGTACAATCGAGCGCAAAAGTGCCGCCATTGCACGGATCAACGAGCGTAAACGGGAATTACGGAGCGAAAAGGAGGAGATCGAAAAAAGTACCCTCAAGCTCCGCAAATTGTTCGAGACCCTTCCCGATGGCGTCGTTCTGATCGACGGTCGGACGATGCAGGCGGTCGAGTTCAACCGTTCGGCGTACGAACAGCTCGGGTATAGCGCCGAGGAGTTCGCCGCATTGCGGGTGAGTGATTACGAAGCGATCGAGACCCCCGAAGAGACGCGTCGGCGCGTCGAGAAGATCGAACGCGAGGGGAAAGACGCGTTCGAGACGCAGCACCGGACCAAAGAGGGGATGATACTGGATGTCTGGGTGAACGTCGTGCTGGTGGACCTGGGGGGCGTTCCCCACATGATGGCGCTTTACCGCGACATCACCGAAAAAAAGCGGACCGAACGGGAGATCGACCGCGTTCAGGCGCTTGCGCGCATCGGGACGCTGGAATGGGACATCGTCAAAGACGAGATGTCCGGAAGCGAAGAGAGCAGCCGGATTTTCGGCATCTCTTTCGAGGAGAGACCTTCGGTACACGCGTTGCTCGCCTCGGTCGTCGACGAGGACCGGGAGCGGGTGACGCAGGAGCTGTATTCGGCCCTCAAAGAGGGAACCTACAACGCGATGTGCCGGATTGCCGTCGCGGGGGGGATGATCCGGTGGGTGGAGACGAACGCCGAATTCATTTACGACGAGAGCGGAAACCCGATCAAGGGGGTGGGGATCGTGCAGGACCTGACCGAGCGGGTCCTTGCCGAAGAGGCGCTGCGCCGCAAAGACGCCGATCTCAGTACCGCCCAGGCGTTGGCCCACATCGGAAGCTGGCGGCTTGACGTCGGGCGCGATCTGCTCGAATGGTCCGAAGAGACGTACCGCATCTTCGGCATCTCGAAAGGGGTGCCGCTCAACTACGACGTTTTTCTGTCGGTCATCCACCCCGAGGACCGTGAAAAGGTCGATTACGCGTGGCGTGCCGCGCTGCAGGGGGCGCCGTATGAAATCGAACATCGCATCGTGGTGGACGGCGAGATCAAATGGGTCCGCGAAAATGCGCAGCTCGAAACCGACCGGGAAGGGAATCTGATCGCGGGGGTCGGAACGGTGCAGCTTATCACCGAGCGAAAACTCTACGAAGAGCGGCTTGAAACCCTTGCCAACTATGACCCGCTGACGGGGCTGGCGAACCGCGCGCTGCTGATGTCGCACCTGCAAAACGCCATCGAACAGGCCAGACGTTCCAAGAGCGAGATCGCCCTGATCATGTTCGATCTCGACCGCTTCAAGGATATCAACGACAGCTATGGCCACAGCGCGGGGGATGAACTGCTGCGCCACGTCGCCCGGCTGTTTACGTCACGGCTGCGCGAGGGGGACATGATCGCCCGCCTCGGAGGGGACGAATTCGCCGTCGTCCTCGAAAACCTTTCCCATCCCGAGGACGCCGGGCGGCTGGCCGAAGAGATGATCGGGATGCTCGGGATCGATTACAAACTCTCCGGCGGCGCACTGATCCATGTCGGCGCCAGTGCGGGGATCGCCCTTTTCCCGCATCACGGGGATGACGCGTTCACCCTCTTGCAGCATGCCGATGCGGCATTGTACAAATCCAAAGCCGAAGGGCGGGGGACCTATTACTATTACACCGACGAACTCACCGCTTCGGCGCGCAAACGGATCGAATGCGAGAGTTACCTGCGCCGCGCCATCGCCAACAACGAATTCGAACTGTACTATCAGCCGCAGGTCCATCTGGGGACGGGCCGGATCGTCGGGGCCGAGGCGCTGATCCGCTGGAACGATCCCCACCGCGGGATCATCTCTCCCGACCAGTTCATCCCGATCGCGGAAGAGACGGGGCTGATCCGCGAAATCGGCGAATGGGTGCTGGGCGAAGTGTGCGCACAGGGGAAAGCGTGGCTGGACAAAGGGCACCGCATCACGCTGGCACTCAACCTCTCGGCCCACCAGGTTCGCTACCAGAACATCGTCGTTCTCGTCGAAGAGGCACTGAGAAAAACCGGCTACGACCCCAAACGACTCGAACTGGAACTGACCGAGAGTACGCTGATGGAGCGTCAGGAGGAGGCAGTGGCGATGCTCCATGCGCTCCGCGCGCACGGCATACGCCTCGCGATCGACGATTTCGGGACGGGCTATTCGTCGCTCTCGTACCTCAAGCGGTTTCCGATCGACGTTCTGAAAATCGACAAAAGTTTCGTCGACGATCTCCCCTACGACCCCGACGATATGGCCATCGTCACCGCCATCGTGGCGATGGGCCAGGCGCTCGGATTTCAGGTATTGGCCGAGGGGTGCGAACGCGAAGAGCAGATTGCTTTCTTGAAAGAGAAAGGGTGTACGCTCTATCAAGGGTATTACAAAAGCCCGCCGCTGAAGGCGCCGGAGTTCGAAAAGCTGTTATTTTAGGGTATCGACGTAATCGGCGACCGCTTTGAGGTCTGCGTCGGAGAGATCGGCAATCGAGGCCTGCATCGTCGCTTTCTGTTCCCATCCGAAGGTCCCTTTTTTGTAGCCGTCCAATTTGGCGAAGGTCCCTTTGGAGCCGGCGATCGGTTTCCCAGAAACCGAAACGTCTTTACCGTCCCCGCCGTGGCACTCGGCGCATTTGGCGCCGTAAATTTTCATCCCCTGGGACGCCGACAAAACGGCTCCCCCCATCAGCAACGCGACAATGATCCGGTTCACATTCTCTCCTTCTTTCGGCTAAATAACCTATTCTATCACAATTTTTGGGCCATTTCGGTCAGCCCCATGACGATTTCGAATGCGATCAGAACGATGATGATCCATTCGAGGAATTCGCTTTTTTTGTGGTTGATGATGTCCATGACGAGCATAACGTCCTCCTTGATCTGCGAGAGTTTCGAGAGAGCCGTTTCGTGGCGGTCGTAGAGTTCGAGGATGAAGGCGATGCGGGTGTAGAGCGCTTCGGCCTCTTCGTTGTCCCAGAGTATGTTGGGCTTGTCGAGCAGGAGGAGGTTGCTGACCATGTCGTGCCGGGTGAGGGCGAGCCGTTTGGCGAACTGCATCAGGCGGCTTCGCCGGGTGAACGAATAGGTATGGATCGATTCGACGATCCTGCGGCTCTGGGTGAAGAGGGCGTTGAGCCTTTTTTCGTATTTCTCCAGCCCGACGCTCTGCGAAACGGCCAGGGCGATAACGTTGAGATTGAGGGTCGAAATTTCACGCAGGCGGATCGCCTCGTTGTCAACGCGAAACGGCTCGGAGAGGGCAGGGTCGATGTGAATCGGGTAGTCCTGGGTGAGGAACTCTTCGTGGTCCTCCATCGAGATCCCCAGAACGGCCAGCGCGTCGAGGAGGGTTTTTTTCTCCTCGGCGATGAGGGTCAGGACGCCAAAGGGGGCCAGCACCACGTGCAGCGCGTCGTTGCGGCCATAATAACCGTTTTCGATCCCGCGGCTCATGGTGATGTCGAGGGCGTATTCGAGCATCGACGTGCTGAGGGGGCGGTTGAGATAAAGCGAAAGGAGATTCATCAAGGACCCTTTAACCGAAATTTAGCCACCTTTATTGTATCATCTCCGTATTACAATGAGGTGAGTATGCGCAACACAATAGCAGTCGGATTGATCAGCCTGGGACTCGGATGGAGCAGCGCCGCCGCGGACGTTTCGGAGATGATTTTTTATCCCGAGCCCGATTTCGCGGAGGGCATTTTCCATTTCAACTACCAGGGCGAAAAAAATAAAAACTACGGGTTCATGTTCGAAAAAGGGTTCGATCCCGAACGGATCGTCTACGTCCGCCCCGCCGAACACAAAATCGAAAAGCTGCGCGACGGGGCGCTCAAGGTGTCGTTTAGCAACACCGACCGCTATTCGTACCTGCAGCGGGCGTACCGGGACGATTTTCTCGTTTCCGACGAGAAAGGGGTCGTCAAGATCCTCCTCAGCGGCGGCGACTGCAAATCGAGCACGGACTGTGTGACCGCCGAGAATATCCTGACCGTCAATATCCCTAAAGGGTACGGCGTCCGGAGCTACCAGGGGCTCGATCAGGATCTCAAACCGCTCAAAAACCCCCAGTGGCAGCGTAAAGGGAACACCTACACCCTCACCGCCCGGGACGTCAAAGGGGCGTGCATCATGATGGAGCTCGAACGGCTCAAGCCGGGGCAGGTTCCGACCCATCCGGCGATGGCATCGGCGGCTCCCAAACCCGCGCCCAGAGCGGCTGCGAAGAGCGAAGCGCCGCTGGTCTCCGCGGTCAAAGGGGCTTCGGAGAGCGACATGAACGTCGCCGATGTCGAGACGCCCGCCCATGCGCCGCAGGTTCCGCGGGAACCCGAACCCGAAGTGCGCCCTGTCGCCGTCGCTGCGCCCAAGGTTCAGGAGCCCAAACCGCAAAGCGCGCCTGAAGCACCCCGGGCCGAAGTGAAGCCCGTGGCCCCAAGCGTCGCCCCCGCGGCCTATTTCCGCAATTTCCAGCTGTTTGAAAACCGTTCGGTGGTCGCCCTCAACGAAGAGGGGAAAGCCCGCCTCAACGAATGGGTCCGGCAGTTCCGTGCCGGAGGGTATCAGTCGGTGGTGATCAACGCCTACACCGACAGCATCCCGCCGCAGCGGCTCAAACATCTTTATGCGACCAACGAGATTCTCTCCGCCGCACGCGGGAAAGTCGTTGCCGATTACCTCGTTTCGCAGGGGATCGACGCGTCCCGCGTAAGCGTCAACGGCAAGGGGGCGCTTGACCCGGTTGCCTCGAACGACACCGAAGAGGGGCGTTCCAAAAACCGCCGTATCGAGTTCGTCCTCCGCTGATTCTCTTTTCTCTGCGCTTCCCGATCAGGGGAGCTGTTCGTACAAATCAAACAGATCGATATCGTCCGGAAGCCTCGACCGTCCGTCGCGGTGGGAGCGGGTGTAGGCCACAAGGCGCTTGAAATGCTTGCGCAGGTGGTAGGCGTCGGGGACATTGGGACGGAACCAGTCCCCTTTGGCGCTGAACAGCCAGTCGATCACCCCTTTGACGTCGAGGAGGGTATAGCCGTGTGCGTCGATGAGCAGTTTGATCTGTTTCGCCCAGCTCATGACGTCGAAAGGCTCTTCGAACTGCGGATCGATCGCCCGGAGGCGTCGGATGAAATACTGCGCCATCTCGAACTCCTCGCCCGAGGGTTTGGCTTCGTCGAGTTCGCGCGAAGCGACCGCGGGGAGGGATGAGGCTTCTTTGCGCGCCCATCGCCCGAATTCGGCTTTCCAGTCGAACGAGCGGCGGTTCTGGGATCGGTGGTAGAGGTTGAAATCCTCGAACACGTCGCGCCGCAACCCTTCTCTGTCACACAGTTCCAGCGCAAACGCGTGCAGCTCTTCGAACGCTTCGTTGGAGAGGTTGAGGTAATAGTTGCTGTCGACGTATTCGGTCGGAACGGTTTCGGGAAGCGGCGTCCGTTCGGGGGAGATCGGTGCGAACGCGTAGCGCATCATCATCCCCTCGGGGGTTTTGCGCCGGGCGGAGACGAGAATCCCTTTTTTGACCAGCGAATCGAGCGCTTCGACCACCTCGCGGGGGCTGTGCCGCAGGGTTGCAGAGAGCCCCGACGCCTCGATTTCCCCCGGTTTTTCGCCCCATTTTTGGGTATGCAGCGCGATGAGGGGGAGAAGCGCGCGTTCGAGCAGGCTCAGATCGTTGCGCTCGATCAGCGATGCGGGCAGCACTATCATGATTTGAGAAGCCTCCCCTTGAGCGGGGCGGCGATCGCTTCGGTGCGGGAGCGCTCGCGCCGGAGGATTTCGTTGACGTATTCGTTCATGACCCGCGCTTCAAAAAGGCTCCGATCGAGCGATACGTAATCGTAAATCCATTTTTTCCCGAGGGTTTTGACGACGTTGACGTCGGTTTCGTCCAGCAGGGGTTTCTCTTCTCCCTCCCGGCGGATCGAGGTGAAGCGGATCGCTTCGAACCGCTCCAGCGCACTTTTTTCGGTATTGCGTTCGAGCGTGACGTTACGGCGCAGATCGTACATCAGGTGATAGAGGTTTGCCGTCCGCTCCTGCGCTTCGCGCTCGATCGGGGTTCGCGACTCTTCTTCGAACTCGGCGGCGACGTGCGCGATTTTTTCAAACCCGTTTTTAAAAGGCATTCCCCCGCCCGAGAGACGGCGGAAGAATTCACGGTACTGCGAAGGGTGGATGTGGCGTACGAGATCGGCAACGTGGGCGCGGAGGTTGATGTCCTCTTCGATCTTGAAATATTCCATCAGTGAAGTGACGAACTGGGCGCGGATCTGGTCTTCGGTGTGTCGTTGCATGACGTAAGTATAGCATCCCCACGTAAAAGAAACATGAAGCGCCGATGATGCCGTGTAACGTAAATGTGACCGACAAACGGTATCATTGCAGCCGTATACGGGTTTTTTGACAAAAATGTCGGAAAACGGGATATACTTTTTACGATGAATTTATGCCGGTTCGCCCTGTTTTATCAAGCAGTGCGCGACGGTTTCAGCTCCCAAGGAGGCGCTCAGCATTGCCGACGTTAAAAGAACAGCTTAAGCAGCGCCTTCGCGAAAACGACCCGGCTTACCGCTATTACAAATCGATCTTTAACCTGGTCAGCGACCTGATCGCCCTCAGCGACGGAGAGCGGATTATCGACGCCAACGACCGCTTCACCTCTTTTTTCGGACGGCTGGGAGAGGACGTGTTTGGACCGGAATTTCGGCTTTCCCGCCATTTCGAGCCGATCGACAAATACGGTTACGTGTATGAAGGGTACGAAGGAAAGCGTTGGTTCGAACACGTGCTCTCGGATCAAAAAGAGCATTACCGCGTCGGAGTGATGGGGGACGGAAAACTCCATTCGTTCAACATCGCCCTCGCCCCACTAGAACCGCTCGATGGGATTTACGTCGTCACAATGACCGACATCACCGAGATGATCGGGTACAAAAACAGGCTCGAAGAGGGGTTGCGCAGCAGCGTGGAAGATAAGCACGAAGCGCAGTTTCTGCTCCGGCAGTACGATTACGCGATGAACGTCTCGAACCTGGTTTCCCGCAGCGATCCGGACGGAAATTTCACCTACGTCAACGATGCGTTTTGCGCGGCTTTGGGATACGAACGCGACGAGCTGATCGGGGAGAACGCCCTCATTTTGTGCCCGCCGGATGAAAACGACCTCTACTACGAATCGATTTGGAAAGCGATCGACGAGGGGAACATCTGGCAGGGTGTTCTGCGCAACGCCGACAAAAACGACAACATTCATTATTTCGATACTACGGTGGTCCCCGTCCGTGACCGTGCGGGCGACATCATCGAGTACCTCTCAATCCGGCACGAGATCACCGCGACGGTCAAAGCCCGTACCGAAGCGATCCAGAACCTCGAGTCGAAAACCAAATTTTTCGACCAGATATCGCACGAGCTGCGCACGCCGCTCAACGCCGTGGTCAACTTTACCGATCAGGCATTGGAAAATTTCGACGAGATGTTCGGGGACGAATCGACCCGCGAACTGGTGCGCCGCTATCTCGAGCGGGCCCACAAAAATTCCGAAAACCTGCTGTTACTAATCAACTCACTCCTGGACCTCGCCAAACTCCGATCAGGAAAAGAGACGTTTGCAATGTGCCCGTGCGAAGCGGTTTCTCTCGTGCGGGAGGTCTTTGAGAACTGCTCAAGCCTGAACCATGAAATTAAAATAAATTATGCGTTTAAGAACACTGTTAGGTCGGTATGGATAAATTCTGATCCGGTGAAACTGCGACAGATCATCACCAACCTGATTTCCAACGCGTTTAAATTCACTTCCGAAGGTTTCATCGATGTGTCCGTCGAGGAAGAAGGGGAGGAGTGTCGGATCGAGATTTCCGACAGCGGGGTTGGGATCGCGGAGGATAAACTCGCTTTGATTTTCGAACCGTTCGAACAGGCGCGAATCCAGGACCCCGGGACGGGGCTGGGTCTGAGCATCGTCAAAGAGTACGCGCAGTCGATGGGGATTTCCCTGGACGTTCGGTCGGTGGAAGGGCTGGGGAGCCGTTTTACCCTCAAAGCGCAAAAAATTCCCCCAAAAGGTGAAGAATGGACCATATAAAGCTTCTGATAGTTGACGACGTCGAGGACAACCGGCTCGTCCTCAACGCCATATCGCGGAAAGTGGAAGGATTCGAGATCAAAGAGGCCTGCGACGGGATCGAAGCCGTCGAGATCGTCGACGCGTGGCACCCCCAGATCGTGATGATGGACGTGATGATGCCCCGGATGGACGGCCTGGAAGCCTCCCGCCTGATCAAAGCCCGTTACCCCGAAACGATCATCATGGTCGTCACCGCAGTGATCGATCCGCAGATGGAAGAGAACATGGCCGCGATCGGGATCGCCGCGTATATCCACAAGCCGATCGACAAGGACCTGATACGGTTCAAACTGCAAAACTTCGTTTCGTTTCTGAATTCCAAAGAGGGGAAATTCAAACCGCTTTCGGAAAAGGAAGCCCTCAACCCCTTCAGCTCCGACATCCGCCACTGCAAGACCCTTTTCGACGTTCCCGATTCGGAGGCGATGATGGATTTCGGGATGTGGATTCTCGCCCGCTGCGAAAACGGCTACCCGGTTTCCTGCACCAAGGTGGACATCGCGCTGGAGTTTTTCTACGAGCTGATGCGTTTCGGTACGCGGGATGGGAAGGCGCTCAGCATTATCGTCGAAGAGAGTTTCGAAGAGATTTTCGTGACGATGAAATTCGACGCGCCGATCGTACTGCACCCCAAAGTTTCGGCATTGCTGGTTGACATGGGGGAAGACTGCATCTGCCGAGGCAACATCGCCTGCGTGCGGCTGCGCATCTCCAACCCCGCCGCGACGCCGAAAAAAGAGCCGCTTCCCCCGTGCCCGCCGACTCCGTCGGAGAAAAAGGGTTTCGAACCCGCCCCGGCGCCCGTCGAGCCCTCTACCGCCCCGAATATCCCTGCGGCACCGCAGGCCGCGGCAAGCGTTGAACCTTCGCAGCCCGCCAAAGAAGTGCGGGTCATCGATTCGGAAGAGAAAGTGCTCCTGCGCCAGAGCTTCGTCAATAAAACCTCGGCGGTCGATTACGTCCGCGACATCGGCGGAGACGTTCTCGACGAGATCCGCGACCTCGAAAGCCTCGACGTCGAATGGGGCGAAAAGCTCCGTATCATCGAAGACGACGGCGATGCCCAGAGCATCCGCTCTTTTGCTGACAACGTGCTGGGGGTCTATGTCCGGGCGATCAACAACCTGTTCGAATTCACCGCGCTGGCGTATGCCCTCTCCTCGCTGGGGGCATTTTTAAAAGAGAACGCCGATGCGATCATCGCCGATCCCAAAAAGCTCAAAACGCTCACGATGCTGCTCGAACACCTCGGCAGCGATCTGAGCTCGTGGCGGGAGCATATTTTTTCACTCCAGGACACCGCCGACATCCACTATCTCGACAGCTCGTTTTTCAGTTCGTGCATGCAGATCGAGGGGATCATCGCCGAAAAGGAGGTTGCCGCGGATGACGACAACGACATCGAATTTTTTTAACCCACACCACCGAGGAGGAAACAGATAAATGGCAAAAAGAGTAATCATCGTAGACGATTCCAGGGCCGTCGTCGCAACGGCGGAACTGGCGCTGGAGGGGCTGATCGGCAGCGGTGCGATCGAGTTCAAATCGTATCTCAACCCGGCCGAGCTGCTGGCGAACCTGCAGGGGGGGAGCGAAAATTTCGATCTCCTCATCAGCGACGTCAACATGCCCGAGATGAACGGCCTTGATCTGGCCCGTGCCATCAAATCCGACGACCGGTACAAAACCAAACCGATCATCGTCCTCACCACCGAAAGCTCCGACCAGATGAAAATGGCCGGCAAAGAGATCGGGGTGACGGGATGGATGGTGAAACCGTTCAGCGAAGACAAACTGGTCAAATCGATCAAAATGGTGCTGGGGGTATAGCCATGGAATCCAATACGGCGCAATCCAGACGGGAGCGTTACCTGACGTTTTTCCTGGGGGAGGAGCAATACGGCATCGCGATCGACCGGATCAAGGAGATCATCGCGATGATGAAGGTGACCAACGTCCCCAAAACGCCCGAATACATGCGCGGGGTCATCAACCTGCGCGGTTCCATCATTCCGGTGGTCGATACGCGGTTGCGCTTCGGGATGGAGGGGCGTGAAGCCGACATGCACACGGCGATCATCATCGTCGAGGTCGAAAAGGTGAACATCGGGTTTATCGTCGACCGCGTCGAAGAGGTTGCCTCGATCGATGCGGCGCATCTGAGCGAGCCGCCGAAATTCGGCAGCCATATCGACACCGATTTCATCTGCGCGATGGCGCAGATCGAGGAAAACGTCGTCATGATTCTCGACGTACTCAAGCTGTTCGAAGCCGAAGAACTGGTCAGTCTCGAACAACTGCAAAAACAAACCACTGAAGGAGAGTAAGGATGAATTGGTTGGAAAACATGGTCTTGCAGACCAAGCTGATGCTGTTGACCGGGGTGATGATGGTTGCCCTGGCGATTTTGGGTTACGTAGGGTACAACTCGACGCAGAAATGGGAAGAGAGCATTACCGAGGTGGGAACCGTCCGTCTCCCCTCCATCGTCGGCTTGCTGGACATGCGGACGGGGATGAATCAGGTCGCGATTCAGCAAAACCGCGTTCGCGCCCTCAAGGACGACCCGCGTTCCAAAGAGAAGCTCCAGGATGCACTTGAAAAACTGATCAAAGGGTTCGAACGCTACGACCGGGGGTATAAAATCTATGCTCCCCTGCCCCAAACGCCCGAAGAGGCCGAAGAGTGGAAAAAATTCGAAGAAAATTTCGGCAAATGGAAAGAACTGAGCCTGCAGTTCCGCGCCAACACCCTCATTCCGCTGATCAACAATACCGACCCGGCGATGGTCGATGTCTATTATGGCCAGATGGCGGCGTTTATCGAAAAAAGTCGTGAACCCAGACAGGCTGCGTTGGACAACATCGAAAAAATCACGCAGATCAACGTAGAAATCGGCGATGAAACAGTCAAACAAGCCAAAGAAGATTCGGCGGCGGCAGTACAGCTGACGATGGTGATCGTACTGGCGGCGTTTGCGGCGGCGATTATCCTGGCTGTCCTTATCATCCGCTCGATCACCCGCTCCATTACCCAAAGCGTCACTTCGATCCGCGACGGGGCGATGCAGATCACGTCGGCATCCGAGCAGGTCGCTTCGTCGTCTTCGTCGTTGGCCCAGGGAGCGAGCAGGCGAGCAGCGTCGAAGAGGTGAGCGCGACCCTCGAAGAGTCCACCGCGATCAACGCGCAAAACACCGACAATGCCCGTCAGGCCGACATCCTGGCGAAAAACGCGAACGATTCGGCCCGTGCCGGGTACGAAAAAGGGGAGCAGCTCTCCTCGTCGATGCACGCGATCACCGAATCGGCGGCAAAAATCTCAGGGATCATCAAAGCGATCGATCAGATCGCGTTCCAGACCAATCTCCTTGCTCTCAACGCCGCCGTCGAAGCGGCCCGTGCGGGTGAACACGGCCTCGGATTCGCCGTCGTTGCCGATGAGGTGCGCAACCTGGCGCAGCGTGCCGCTTCCGCGGCCAAAGAGACCTCCGACATCATCGAAGAGGTAGTCGAGCAGATCAAAGAAGGAAACCAGATCGCCCTGGCGACCCACACGGCGTTCCAGGAGATCGTCGAACAGTCCAAAAAAGTCTCCGATCTGATCGGCGAGATCAGCATTGCCGGAAAAGAGCAGTCCGAAGGGATGGCGCAGATCAACCAGGCGATGGGGCAGGTCGATCAGGTCACCCAGCAGGTGGCGGCAAACTCCGAAGAGGCGGCTGCTGCGGCCGAAGAGCTCAACGCGCAGGCTGCATCGATGCTCGAGACGGTAGGGATCCTGGCCAAAATGGTCGGCATGCAGACCGACGCCCCGGCGGTTCAGGCGAAGAAAAAAACGCTCCACACGCTGGAAGTGAAAGCTCCCGCCGCGCCGCGTAAAGTGCAGAGCGCATCTGCGCCGCGCCCGACACCTGCCAAGGCCGATGAGATTTTCCCGCTGAGCGAGGACGATCTCAAAGAGTTCTAAGATGCAGTTCGACGGAGACGTGCTGACCATCGGGCTGGAAATGACGATGGAGGAGATACGGGAATTCGAACAGTTTATCCGCCCGCGCATCGAGTACATCGAGCGCATCGAGGCGGAGGCGGGGAGCGTGCTCAGAAGCAGTGCTCTCCTGGCTCTTTTGGCGAGCCTCAAACGCACGCGCCCCGATCTGGCGATCCCTTTTTTGGAAAAAGGGTCGGTAGCGGCGCCGGCGCACGGAACCTTGCATTGGATGTGTTATGACTAAACAAGAACAAGTCAAAGCGATATTTATCGAAGAAGCGGGCGAGATCATCGAAAAACTCGACATCGACATCCTGCGCTTCGAAGAAAATCCCGGCGATTACGATCTGCTGAATGCCATTTTCCGCGGCGTCCATACCCTCAAGGGGAACGCCAACGCTTTCGGCTTTACGCGGCTGGGAGAATTCGTCCACCATTTCGAGGACGTACTCGACCACTACCGCAATACCAAAGAATCGATCGAGACCCACCACCTCGAGCTTTTCGTCGGGAGTGTCGACGTGATCAAAGAGGTGATGGAGTGCGAACTCGACGCCCTCCCCACCCTTCCTTCCGATTACGACGAATGTCTCGGTAAAATCAAGGAGTTGATCGCCTCGAAAACGCTCAAACCGATGATCCCGTCCCAACCCGAAGAGAGCGGCGCCCTGAACGACCTGGCGAGCGAATTCGGTTTCGGATGCGACGAGGGGATCGAGGAAGCGGTGCGGCAAAGCATTGAGCGTCATCAGCAGATGCGCGGCGAGGGTCAGAACCTTCTGCGCGTCGATCTGACCCTTGATGAGGACTGCTACAAACGGGGCTTCGATCATCTGACGTTTTTAAACCTTCTCGCCGAAGGGTCCGTTTCGCTCGAAAGTTTCGCCGATCTTGAAAACGTCCCCCCTCTGGATGGATTCGCTTCCGACGTCAATGCGATCAAGCGGCTGGGGTGCGTGTTGCTCACCCCAAAAAGCGTCGCGGAGGTGAGTGAGAATTTCGAGTTTTTGTTCGACCACGAATACCGTGTAACGGCGATCGAGCCTAAAGTCACCGAAGAGCAGCTCCCCGAACCCGTCGCGGCTGCCTCCGAGGTCTTGGAAACTCCCAAACCCGCTTCCAAACCCGCGGCCGGAGAGAGCGCTTCGGCCTCTTCGGTGCAAGGTGCGTCCAAGTCGACGATCCGCATCGACACGTTCAAGCTCGACGAGTTGTTCGATTCGGTCGGGGAGCTGGTGATCGCGCAGAATTTCATCGCGCAGAACGAAAAAATCCGCGTGATCGAAGACGAATCGATCACCCGCACGATCGAGACCCTCTCGAAGATCACGAAACGGATACAGGACCGGGTGATGAGCCTGCGGATGGTCGCGATCCGTGATACCTTCGACAAGATGAAACGAGTGGTCCGCGATACCTCCAAAAAAACGGGCAAGGAACTCCACCTGATCGTTCAGGGGGAGGAGACCGAGATCGACAAGACGATGATCGACAGCCTTTCCGATCCGCTGATCCATATCATCCGAAACGCGATCGACCACGGACTGGAAGCCTCGGCGGCGGAACGGATTGCGGCGGGCAAAAAAGGGGAAGGGACGATTACCCTCAAAGCCTTCCATAAAAGCGGCAGCATCGTCATCAGCGTCAGCGATGACGGGCGGGGGATCAACAAGGACAAGGTGTTCCAAAAAGCAATCGACCGGGGGATTATCACGGGAGATGAGAATCTGAGCGAATCGCAGATTTTCGGTCTGATCATGCAGCCGGGATTTTCGACCGCCGAGACGATCAGCGATCTTTCGGGGCGCGGAGTCGGTCTTGATGTCGTCAAAACCTCGATTGAAAAGCTGCGCGGCAAAATCGAGATCGATTCGAAAGAGGGGGAAGGGACCACCTTCTCGATGGTCCTTCCCCTCACCCTTGCGATCATCGACGGGATGCTGGTGCGTGCCGCGGGTGAAATCTACATCATTCCGACGCTCAGCGTCGTCGAATCGTTCCGCCCGGAGCGGGAGATCGTCCATTCACTCAAAGACAAAGGGGAATTCGTCAGCCTGCGCGGCCAGCATATCCCGGTCGTCCGCCTCAGTGATGTTTTCAGTCTCCCGACCGAACGGATCGAACCGTGGGAAGGGATTCTGGTCTGCGTCGAAACCGAAGCGGGACGGATTGCCGTCATGGTCGATGAACTGGTGGGACGCCAGCAGGTCGTCATCAAAACGCTGGGGAAATCGCTCGCACGGCTCAAAGAGATTTCGGGAGGGGCGATCCTGGGGAACGGCGACATCGCGCTGATCCTCAACGTCGACGAACTGCGTCCCCTGATCGAGGCACCGCATGGTGGAAATTGAGCTCAAGAGCGAAGAATTCGCCCTTTTTCGACGCTATATCTACGAAAAAGTGGGGATATCCCTCTCGGAGCAGAAAAGTACCCTTGTCAAGGGGCGTCTGAACAAACGGCTCAACCAGCTTCGGCTGGGGTCGTTCCGGGCCTATTACGATTATCTCGTCGGGGACGAGAGCGGGGAGGAACTCGCGTTTTTCGTCAGCGCCATTTCGACGAACGTCACGTCGTTTTTCCGCGAGGGCGCCCAGTGGAAATGGATGGAGACCCATTTGCGCAACCTGGCCCAGGAGAAGCGGGAGAAGAAGATCCGCATCTGGTCGGCGGGGTGTTCGAGCGGGGAGGAACCCTATACGATTTTGATGTTCCTCCAGCACCACCTGAGCGATTTCGAGGAGTGGGACATCAAGATCCTCGCCACCGATATTTCGCCGAAAGTGCTCGCGCACGCGATCGAGGGGGTTTACGACGCCAAATCGGTCGAACCCCTCGCCAAAGAGATCGTCCTCAAATCGTTCGAGAAGATGCGGACCGAGAGCGGGGTGAAATACCGGATACGGGAGCATTTGCGCGAGAAGGTCGTCTTTCGCCTCTACAATCTCGTCACCGACCCGTTTTTTTTCAAAAACCGTTTCGACATGATTTTTTGCCGGAACGTCATGATCTATTTCGACGACGTAACCCGTCAGGAGCTGATCGGGAAGTTCGCGACGCTCCTTCCCAAAGGATCTCCCCTTTTGCTGGGGAGTTCCGAATCGCTGACGACCCACCGCGACACGTTCAAGCTGCTGGGCTCATCGATTTACCAACGATTGTAAAAGGAATGGTGTGAAAACCGATCTCTCCGCGCAGGAAGCGAAATTCGACAACGACGAGCTGTTTTTTTCGATCACGCAACTTGACAGTACGATCCTCTCGGGCAACGACGTTTTCGTCCGCATCAGCGGCTACGACGAAACGGAGCTGGTCGGGAGCATTCACAACATTATCCGCCATCCCGATATGCCGAGGGTCATTTTCAAAACCCTGTGGGACGCTATCGGTTCGGGCAAACCGCTCGTCGCGTACGTCAAAAACCGGACCAAAACGGGAGAATATTACTGGGTTCTCGCCGCCGTTTTCCCGCTGGGCGAACGCTACCTCTCGATCCGGATCAAACCCACAACGGCGCTGTTCGCGCGTGCACGGGAGATCTATTTCAAACTCCTGATGGCCGAGAGCAGGGGTGGGATGGAAGAGAGCGGGGCGCTGCTGGGGCGGCTGCTGGGCGAACTGGGGTATGAGCGCTACGAGCAGTTCATGAGCGAAGCGCTGCTGCAGGAGCTGCACGCCCGCAAAGCCAGCCTGGGGAATGGCTGCCTCGCCGAAAAACGGTTCGAGTCTTCGTCGCAGTCGCTTCTGGGGCTGAAGATGCTCTACGATACGTGCCAGAGCGTCATGCGCGAATACGAGGAGTGGTATGCCAAGATCGGCCTGTTCGAAGAGGTCCGTTCGGGCTTTAAGGAAAAAGGGGACCTCCTGCGCCGTCTGGCGCGGGACGTGGTCTTTTTGTCGCTGAACGCATCGGTCTCTTCGCACCGTTCTTGCGGGGGCGGGGAGACCTTCGGCGTTCTGGCCCGCGATATCCGGATCAACGCCAAGGAAAACGATGAGCTCATCGGAGGGGTACGCGTACTGATCGACGACCTCTCGGTGGGGTTGAACGAGCTGATTTTCACCGTCTCGGCGATTTCGCTGCAGATCGAAACCATCTTGTATTTCATCGAAGAGGTACTGTGCAAAGAACGTGAAGAGAAAATGGATCAGGTTCGGGAAAATGTGTCCGACCTGATCGCGCTTGTCTGTGAATACGCTGCACGGTGCCAGAACATTCAAAACGGGCTGCTTGCCGGGATGACGACGGTGCTTAAACATCTTGAGCGGTTGGAACGGCAGATGCTCTACCTGGGGTACATCCAGGTTTACGGGATCATCGAAGCGGCGGGAGAGAGCGACGAAGCGACACGCTTTAACGTCATTTTCTCCGAGCTGAAGGTGCTGTTGCAAAAAACGTCGGGGGAGATCGAAGCGATGCAGATCATGGGAGAGCGTTTCGCCAATGAAAACCGTTTTCTGATCGACAAATCGGCGGCGATGGAGGGGACCCTCGCGCGGCTGAAACACGAAAGCGGCCCCGGGCCGATCCGGAAGAAAGGGGAATACAATGCAAAACGTCGCGATGTTTAGCGAGGTTAAGTGTGAGGATGGATGCGACGAGGTCGCGTTCCTGAGCCGAAAAATACTCGATCTGAACAAGAAACTCATCGAAAGCGAAAAAGCCAAATCGCGGTTTTTGTCGCTGGTGGCGAACGCCTTGAACAACCCGATGACGGCGCTGCTGGGGATGATCCCCCATCTTGCGCCGCAGGAGGGGGGAGAGCGGCGTCAGGTTTACGACCTGATCGAGGAAGAGGCGCTGATCCTCGATTTCCGGATACAAAACCTCGTTGCCGCCGCCGAGATCGAAAGCGGGATCAACGACATAAGCCATTCGCTCGTCGACGTCGCTTCGCTGGTGCGCGAGGCGATCGAGTCGCTCAAATACCCGATCCGGGCCAAAAACATGGACGTACGGATCGACGACAACCTGGGCCGAGCCATTGTTTCAGACCCCCGTAAACTCTACCTGATCCTCAAAAACCTTCTTGCCAACGCGTGCTGCTACGGGGAAGCCGGAACGCCGATTGACGTGACCTTCTCCGCGCGGGGCGAACGGGTCGAGGTGACCGTCACCAACCGGGGCGAGGGTCCCGACGTCGAGTACAAGCCCCAGGTATTTACCCGTTTCGCGCAAGGCCCCGGCGGCGCGCACGGTCTGGGGATCGGGCTGAGCATCGTCCGCGATTACAGCGAACGGATGGGGGGAAGTACCGACTATTCGGTTCAGGAAGGCGCGGTGACGTTTCGGGTCGATCTGCCGCTTCAGACGACGCTTCCCGATTCGGAAGCGTGCGGTTCGAACGAGTTTTTCTTCGAATCGTTCGACGATGCCATCGAAATCTAAATGATTCAGGGCGTCTCCACGTTCATCCACGTCGGGCAGATCCATGTGGACAGTGCCCCTTCGGCCATTTCGACCGTTTTGGGGTCATGCGTCTCGGTGTGTTTGTACGATCCGCATCTCCGGATCGGCGGGATGAACCATTATCTCCTGCCGTTCTGGAACGCGAATGGCTTGCAAACCCCCAAATTCGGCAATATCGCGATCCCCAAGCTGATTGAGGCGATGATGAGCCGCGGGGCGAAGCCCAAAACGATGGAAGCGAAAATCTTCGGCGGGGCTTCGATGAACATCGGCGGCTCCGAAGCGATGCTGATCGGCCAGAAAAACATCCTCGTGGCCAGAGAGATTCTCAAAGAGTATCGGATCGGGATCATTGCCGAAGACGTCGGGGGAGAAAACGGGAGAAAAATCCAGTTCGATCTCGAGCGGGGGAAAGTATTGCTCAAATACGCCAGCCGCAGCGAATTGACGTGTAAAGGATAGAGATGGCGATACGGGTATTGATTGTGGACGACAGCGCGACGGCGCGGGCGGTTCTGCGCGACATCCTCGAAAACGACCCCGAAATCGAAGTGGTCGGGAGCGCGTCGGATGCATACGTCGCCCGCGACAAGATCGTCGAACTCCGTCCGGACGTTATCTGTCTGGATGTCGAGATGCCCCGGATGGATGGGATCACGTTTCTGCGCCGGTTGATGCATTATGTTCCGATTCCGGTAGTTATGGTCTCATCCTTGACCCAAAACGGGGCAAAAACGACCCTCGAGGCGCTCGAAGCGGGAGCTGTCGATTTCGTCCCCAAACCCCATTCGCACATTTACGACGGTAAAGACGAGATGCGCGACGAGCTGCTTTCGAAGATCAAAACGGCTTCCCGTGTACGGGTTCGTCAGCGCGCTCTTCAGGATATCCGTCAGGCGAATACGACGTCGCTGGCCGAAACGACCCACAAAATTCTCGCCATCGGAGCCTCGACGGGGGGGACCGAAGCGCTCAAAGAGGTGCTGATGGGACTGCCGCGAAACGCCCCTGGGACGGTGATCGTTCAACACATGCCGGCCAATTTTACCGCGCCGTTTGCCGAGCGGCTCAACGCATTGTGCGCGATGGAGGTGCGCGAAGCGCGCAACGGCGATTCGATTACGCCGGGAGTCGTTCTGATCGCGCCGGGAGATTATCACATGGTCGTACGCCGTTCGGGGGCACGATACTACGTTGAGATCGGCAGCGGGGACAAGGTCTCGGGGCACCGTCCCTCGGCGGACGTACTGCTCAATTCGGTGGCCAAGATCGCGGGGGCCAACGCGATCGGCGTGATCCTTACCGGGATGGGGGGCGACGGTGCGCGCGGGCTTCTCGCGATGCGCAACGCGGGGGCGAGGACGATCGGCCAGGACGAAGCGAGCTGCATCGTCTACGGGATGCCCAAGGTCGCGTACGAGCTTGGGGCGGTCGAGCGGCAGCTGCCATTGTCCAAAATTGCCGAAGGAATTGTGCAATCGCTCTGAATTCTCAACGAAAATAAAGTAAAATTATACGGGCGTTGTTACGATGCCCCAATTTGCACCGAAAGAGTCTCATGCTCACGATCAACGAAACGGTTATCCCCGAAGGGGACGAGGATCTCGGCGATAACCTGCTGTATTACGATTACAATATCGACCACATCCTCTCGCTCGAAGCCAAGGGGCTGACGATGGAAGACGAGGGGTACGTCAGCGCGTACCGCTCGTTCGAGGGGGAAGTGTACGAAAACTACATCTACGAAAAACTTCTGCGCTTTGCGGCCAACGAGCCGAAAATTAAAAGTTTCATCATCAAAGGCCCCCACAAGCACCGTACCCGCGCCCGCAGCGACGCCCTCTCGGTGAGCTGGAAAGGGCAGATCATCTACCGTGCCCGTCACAAGGAGATCGGGGAGTTCGACGGGCTTTTGTTTACCGACCGGGAACTCTATTTCGTCGAGATGACACTGGTCAAGTCGGTGAGCAACCTCAAAAAGCGGCTCCGCAAAAAACGGGCGTTGCTGGAAGTGTTGTTTCCCCGCTACAAAGTCAAGGCGCTGCTGGTTCTCAACGAAGGGGCGACGGGGACTTCCGAACTTCCCGATTACGCATCGGTCTGGATCACCAAACCCTACAGCGCGCGTCATATCCTCGACCGTCTCTCCACCCGCGCGCCGCGCGCGCCGATGCGTCGGGTCGAGAGCGCCAAAATCGCCCATGCCGAGGAGATCAAAACCGCCTCGTTCAAATACTATGCGACGCTCACGTGGATGCTGCGCTCGCTGCGGGGCAAAGATCCCATCGACCTGGAGTTTTTCCGCCGCAGTTCGACCCAGCGCTATCACGACATCTACACGAAAGTCTACGTCGGGTATCTGCCGATCGCCGAGTTCAAGCGTCTCGCCCCGGATGCGGTGAATGCCGAGAGCAAGGCCGAGCGGGCCGTCGTCGCGATCGAAAAAGACCACAGCGGCGGCTATTTTCTGACCTATTTTGTCCGCCATTCGGCGAAGAAACTCGACAATGTCACCCTCGGCGGCGGCGCGTGCAAGATCGTCAAAAAAGACCCTTTCGGGATCACCCTGACCGAGATGAACCATCTCGACCGCGTCATGGGGGAGGAATTCGCCCTCACCGCCGAACAGCATCGCCGCCTCGAAGCGCTTATTCCGACCATCCGTCACAAATAGGGCGTTAATCGTTAATTATCCTTTTTTGCCTTATACTTGCGGGATCACAAAAGTATAAGGGTTTATTATGAAAAGAGTTATCATTACCTGCCTTGCAGCCCTGAGCCTCTGGGGTGCTCCCTACAAAGTCGGACAGTCGGTCATGCCGCTGGACCTGAGCGACCAGTTCGGCAAGAAACACTCCCTCAAAGCGATGCCCAAAACCCTCATTATGGCGTTTGAAAAAGGGACCGGGGCCACGGTCAACGAGTATCTTGCGGAGCAGGAAAAGGGGTATCTGGCGAAAAACAGAGCCGCTTTCGTTGCCGATATCAGCCAGATGCCTCCGTTTATCACCGAAACTTTCGCCCTTCCCAAAATGCGCAAATATCCCCACACCGTCCTGCTGATCCGTGACGAGGAGCAGGGACTGCGCTTTCCGGGAGAAGACGGGAAAATCACGATCATGAAATTTCGCGGCAACTTTCTGACGAAGATTGATTTCGTCGAGAGCGCCGCCGAACTCAAAAAAGCGATCGAGCAGTGATCACGCCGATCAAGGCGCTGCGCAAGAACCGTTTCAAGACGGCTCTCATTTTCGTGAGCATGACCGTCTCGATCGCCGCGATTTTTCTCATCAGCGCGATCTCGGGCGGGGTGGTAAGCATGTACAGCGCGATGCTCAAAACCGACGGGGACGTCATCGTGACCCAAAAAGGGATCGCCGATACCTTTTTCAGCGACATCAACCGCTCGATGCTCCCGACGATCGCGGCGATGGAAGGGGTCCGGGAAGCAAGCGCGATGATCCTCGGCGCCGCCCCGGTCGATCCGCTCCCCATCGTCGGAATCTACGGGGTCAGCGACAACCGGTTCAAAAGCTACGTCCTCAAGCGGGGGAACTATCCCAAAGCGGGGGAAGTGATGCTGGGATCGAAAATCTATGAAACCCTCAAACACCCCCGCACGATCACCCTCTCCAAGCAGGAATTCAAGGTGAGCGGCGTTTTTAAAAGCCGGATCGGCTTCGAAGACGGCGGGGTTGTGATGAACCTCGAAGAAGGGGGCAAAATCTTTCACAAAAGCGCCTCGATTTTCCTGATCAGCCTGGACGATCTGGGGAAAAGCGACGCCCTCACCGCCCGTATCAACGCTCTGAACCCGCAGATCGAGGCAAAAACGACGGAGAGTTTCATCGATTCGTACAACCAGTTCAAAATCATCCAGACCAGTTCGGACGTGATCGGGGCGATGGCATTTTTGATGGGGATTTTGGGGATCGTGAGCATGATGAGCATGGTCGTCAACGACCGCAAGGCGGAATTCGGGATTATGCGGTCGGTCGGGCTGTCGTCGCTGAACATCATCCTCAAACTTCTGGGGGAGACGCTGATCGTCGCCCTGATCGCGTTTGCTGCGGCATGGGGGATTTCCGAAGGGGTGCTGGAGCTGATCGAGCATGCCGAAAAATTCCAGGGCTACATCAACGGCGAGATCACCGGGGCGCTGTTGCTCAAAGTGTTCGCCGTCTCGGTCGCGATGGCGCTGGTGGGGACGCTGCTGCCGGCGGTCTATGCGTCGCGCATCGACCCGATGAGCCTGATACAGCGGGGGGGAGCATGAGAATCGACGCACGGAATCTCGAACATTACTACGGGAGCGAATACGTTCTGCGCGGCGTCGATCTCTCGATCAAACCCGGGGGATTTACCGCGATCATCGGCGAGAGCGGGAGCGGAAAAACGACCCTGCTCTCGATCCTCTCGACGCTGCTGCGCCCCACTTCGGGGAGCGTTACCTACGAAGGGAAAACCCTCGATGAGGTGGGGGACATCGACGTCTTCCGCCGCCGAAACGTCGGTTTCGTATTCCAGTTTCACTATCTGATCTCCTATCTGACGCTGCGCGAAAACGTCGCCCTCTCCGCGCTGGATGAGGCCCTGATCGATCCGTTGATGGAACGGCTGGGCATTTTGCGCCTTCGCGGACGCTACAGCGACGAAGTTTCCGGCGGGGAACGCCAGCGCGCGGCGATCGCCCGGGCGCTGATCAACCGTCCCTCCGTCGTTTTCGCCGACGAGCCGACGGGAAACCTCGATACGAAAAATGCGTTGGGCGTCTACGAACTCTTTCGCGAATTTTCGGGGAGCGGGACCGGTTTTATCGTCGCCTCGCACGACAAGAAGATCGCCGATTTCGCCGATACGATCATTGAAATGGAGGACGGGATTGTTACGAAAATTTCTTGACGCGCAGCTCCCTCTTTTGCTGCTGTGGCTGATCCTCGGGCTCTTCGCGGGGCTCGTGTACGCGCTGGAGATGGTCGGGCTCGAAGCCACGGGGACGCTGCTCTCTCCCGAACGGGCGCGCTCGTTGCACATTTCGCAGATGCTGTACGGATTTTTTCCCCTGCTCCTTTCGCTGCTGCCGTTTGCATTGTTTGAAAAAGAGGGGGTTCTCAGCGAAACGGCCCTGGCTCACCTGGCGCGCTATTTCGTCGTCTGGAACCTGTTTTTGCTCTTTATGAGCATGGCGATCTTGTTCGGCAACATTCGGGGACTGCCGTTTTACGATTTCCCTTACGAACTCAACTTTCTGCTGGCGTTCAGCGGGCTTTTTTACCTTCTGGCACTTCTGGACGCCCTGCGCCGTTACGAAAAGCGGCCCGTTTGGGTCAACGTTTCGCTCTTTGCCGTGATCGCCGCGCCCATAGCCCTCGTCGTTTTGATGAACCCCCAGTACGGGCAGGTCGAAAAGAGCCTCATCGGCCCTCACGGGGACAATACGCTGGGGATGAGTTTTACCTTGATTCCGATCTATTACCTTCTGATCAAGCTGGTTGCGCCGAACGAATTCCGTCCCCGCGGACACTGGTTGTGGATCGTTCCGCTGGCGGGGTATCTCGTGTCGCTGGTAATCCGGAATTTTTTCCACCCCCTGAGTTACAACGAAGAGTGGTTTTTCCAGTACCTGACCCTGCTCTATCTGCCGCTGTTGTGGATTTGGCTGAGGGATGCGGGGGTGACATTCGCCCTCAACCCCTATCTGATCCTCTCGATCGCCGCGTTCGTCTTCGTGGACGTGCAGGGGAACATTCTCTTCATCCCCGAACTGCGGGAACTGATCCACCGCAACGACCTGGTTGTGGGGCATGCCCACATCGCGATGGGGCTTGGGGTGGCGTTTATGGCGCTCACCATTGCCCATCATCTCATGGGGCGTCTGTTCCGACGGATCCACGCACTGGTCTGGACCCTCCTGATGGCGGTAATGGCGGGGGTACTCACCGTTGCCGGAGTGATCGAAGCGGGGCTTGTCGAAGGGGCCGTCGAGCCGATGCTCACGCTACGGGCGATCGCGGGAGCGGCATTGCTGGCGATGGTGATCGCGTTGGCGTACGAACGGCTGGCGCTGCGTTTGAACACGCCGCTGCGGATCTATCACGCCCTCGGCGTCGCCGGCGACGCGGGAGGGGGGATTGTGTTGCTGATCGGCGGCGGGGTCCTTTTCGAACTGCTGGGATTCCGTTTTACGGGGACGTTCGAATACATCGTGTTCGCCTTTATGATCGGCACCGGGCTGGCCCACTGGGCGGGTTTGATGGGCGACGAAGAGCGCTTCGCCGATCTCACCGCGCAGGTAAGGGCGGTGTGCGCGTCGGTATTCGCCGCGCTGTACATGGCTGGGACGCTTGACGCTCTCGCCCTTTTGGTCGCGGTCTACGACGGAGCGTTTGCTTTGCTGTACTGGCTTGTCTTGCGGAGCCGCACATGAATTTCCTCGTCATTGTCCTGAGTTCCCAGCTGCTGTATTATCTTCTGATCGCCCAGACGGGGGTGGTCGGGGCGTTCGATTCGCATATCCACGACCTTTTCACCCTCCCCATCGGCGGAATCGTCGGAGCTTTGCTCAGTGCCTACTGGCGCCATCACGAGGTTCGGCAGGAACTCTATTTTCTCTTCGGTGCCCAGATCATCATTTCGTGGTTCTACCCCAACTATTCGCTGGGGATGTTGCTGGCGCTCGGATTCGTAGTCGGGTATACGACGCCGCTGATGCTCTATCTCTTCGGCAACCAAAGCCGCCTGCATCTGGCCGTCGGGCTGGCGATTTCGTATGCGGCGGGGACGGCGTTTTACACCTATCCCTTCGGTGAACGCGACGTCATTGCCGTGGTGTTGCCGGCGATTTCCGTCGCAGCGCTTTTTTTCGCCCGAACCGGGGCGATTCACCGCCCCAAGTCGCACGCCTTCGACTGGCCCGGAGTCGGGGTGATGATGTTGTGGATCTTTGCCGATTCGGCATTGTTTGAAACCCTCAGCCGCTCGGGGGATATGGACATCTGGAGCGAATACACGCTGCTCATCGTCACGTCCCATCTGCTGGGGGTTTATCTGGCCTACCGCTACGGGCAGGAACTGATGTCGCAGACCCGCACGGTCTGGCTGCTGTTCGCGCTGAGCTACCTGCTTTACTGGATCCGGCAGCCGATCGTACTGGCGATTGTTTATCCGGTCGTCATTTCGTACTATAATGTTCTTTTGTTTCAAAAACTGGTTGCGATGCGGGACGTTCGGCTGATCGCCCTCTCGATGGTGGGTGTGGGCTGGATCGCCGCTTCGGCGGCAAACGGCGTGGCTTTGGCCCAGCAGCTCTGGATCGCCGCGGTTGTGTTGGGGCTTTTCGCCCTCGTTTATCCATTTATTTTCAGGAGGTATGCATTATGAAAAAACTGTTGTTTGGGACGCTCGTACTGGCCGCATCGCTCTACGCCGGGAATCTCGGGTTCGAATCGGGGGTGATCAAAGCCCATACGGAAGTTTTCGGGGACAGCTCGATCGACCCGATGTTCAAAAAAGCCCATTCGAAACTTTCGATGGACGCTGACCCTTCGACTTTGCGCGGCACGATCGAAGTGAGCATCGGCGATTTTATCAGCGACAACAAAAAACGCGACGCCAACATGTACGAAGCGATGGAATCGGACAAATTCCCCAAAGCCTCGTTTGAGATCAAAGAGGTTGTCGCCAAGGGAGGAGACAACTACCTTCTTAAAGGGACGATGAATCTGCACGGCGTCGCGAAAGCGATGAATTTCGAGGGAACCGTCGCCGAGGAAGCGGGCAAGGTGCGTATCAAGGCCAAAAGCGCGATGAAAATGTCCGATTTCGGCATTCAGCCGCCGAAAATGGTGTTTCTCGTCGTTCGCGATCAGGTCGATTTGAACGTCGACGTCGTCTTGAAACGGTAAATCTCCCCGATTGCGAGGACTCGCGCCGCGTCGGCCGCCCCTTCGCGTTCGATCAACTCTTTGAACCACGCCGCGGGTTCGTCCAGCGGTTCATCCGAGAGACGGAACGTCCCGTAATGGATCGGGATGAGCGTCGCGGCCCCCAGATCGCGAAACGCCCGGATCGCTTCGGGGGGGTTGAGATGGTTGGGCCGCATGATCGCTTCGGGGCGATAAGCCCCGATCGGCAGAAACGCTTCGTCGATCGCAAACCGTTCCGAAATCTCGCCGAAATGTTCCCCATACCCCGTGTCTCCGGCATGGTAGAGGGTGTGCTCGGCATTTTGGATCACGTATCCTCCCCACAGTGCCTTGTTGGTGTCAAAAGGGGTCCGTTTGCTCCAGTGCAGGGCGGGGACAAGGGTGATGAAAAGTCCCCCGACCATCAGCGATTCCCACCATTCCAGCTCAAAACACCGTTCCCTCGTCATCTCGTTTTTCAAATAACGCCAGAACCCCTGGGGGGCGACGACGATGGTTTCGGGATTGCGCCGCAGCAGCTCGATGACCGAACGTTTGTCGAAATGGTCGTAGTGGGCGTGGGTGATGAGGACCAGGTCGGCGGCGAGACGCTCACGCGGCACCGGAAGGGGTGTGTGGCGCCCATACATCGGGATCCCGCCAAAAACCGGATCGATCGCGACGGTCGTGCCGCCGATATTCAGCCATAACGTGGCATGCCCCATCCACATCGCGTATTCGCCCTGCGGAAGCGCGTCTAGGAAGTCGATCGGGGTGGGAGCTTCGTCTACGGGTGCGGATGCGAAGCGTTTGGAAATCTGCCACTTGAGAATCGTACGCAGCGAGATGCGCGGCGAGGTATAACGCTCCATTGTGCCCCTTTTTGTTTGGTTTAATTGTACCAAAAGGCGCAAGGGAATAGTATTCTCCGCAAAAAAGGGGTGGAGATGGAGCCGTTTGCGTTTATCGTCGCGCTGCTGCTGATCGGGATGGCGCTCCAAAAAGCCGATGCTCCCGCCGATTTCTCCAAAAGCCTCAACTTTTTCGTCATCTACGTCTCCCTCCCCGCGACGGTGCTGCTGCAGGTCCCCAAGATCCATTTCGATCTCTCGGCGCTGGGGATCGTCCTCGTTCCCTGGCTGCTGCTGCCGATCACGGCAATGATCGTGATCGCGATGACGCGCAACCGGCCGCTCCACGTCCGTGCGGCACTGCTGCTGGTGATCCCGCTGGGAAATACCTCGTTCGTGGGTATTCCGATCGTTCAGACGCTGCTGGGGGAAAGCGCGATTCCCTACGTCTTGATGTACGACCAGTTCGGAACGTTCCTGATGCTTTCGCTCTACGGGAGCGCCGTGATCGCCCGTTACGAGAGCGGGGTCTTTCACAAGCGGCTGATCCTCAAAAAGCTGCTTCTTTTTCCCCCTTTTCTGGTACTTCTTTTTGCCCTTGGGTGGGGAGAGATGCCGGTGCACGCGCAACCCTACCTTCAAACCCTCTCCTCGACGCTCGTTCCCCTCGCGCTGGTGTCGGTGGGGTATTCGCTCAAACTTCGGGGGGAGATCGATTATCCCCTATTCGCCAAGGCGCTCGCCCTGAAGCTGCTTCTGATGCCGCTTATCGCATTCGGGCTGCTGTGGGGGATGGGGACGGCGTCTCCCGCGCTTGAGACGGGGGTGCTCGAATCGGGAATGCCTTCGATGATTACGGCGGGAGCGCTGGCGATCGCGGCGGGGTTCGCCCCGGCGCTAAGTGCCGCACTGGTGGGATACGGCATTATCGTATCGCTTGTTACGCTGCCGATGATTGCGTATCTGATGGAGGCAATGCGTTAGATGCGTAGGCGTCAGGGCCGTTAGAAACGGCGTTCATCGAAATGTTCTCTTATTGTTGGTGCGATCCGTCGCAAAACGGTTTACGTCCCGAACGTCCGCAGCGGCAAAGCCATTTGTCGGTATCGGCGTCGACCGAAAAAAGGATCGGCTCTTTTCCCGTCCCCTTGTGGTTCCCGTTGCAAAACGGGAAACTCTCCGAAAGGCCGCAGGTACAGTACGCGTACTCAACCCCCGCATCGAGCGACGCTTTGAACGGTGCGTTTTGAAATTTGGTTTCCATGGGATGCTCCTTTGGTCGGTGAAACTGACCTTACGGACTTCGTCTTGACAGGGGCCATCAGGGCAGTTTGTTTCCCGTATCCGGAAGATGCGGGAAGCATGTAGAGGAACGGACGGATATCCGTCCGTTCCCTTTTCCGGGCTCGCGCACCCGTTTCGGGCATTGTCCGAAACGGGGATAACATCAGAAATAATGATAACACGTTTTTTCGGTTTAGTCTCCCCGTTTAGCAATTGCCCCGAAAATGCAAACCTGCTCCAAGGAGGTACCCGTGAAGTGCTCGGGACGGGTGATGACTATTTAAGCGCTTTTTTGTAATAAAAAAGCGCCACCTCAGATGGTATAATTTCACATTTGATTTGTGAAAAGGGGACGCGGTGGATATTGTCGAGAGAGTCGAAGTGCTCGTGAAAAAAACCTATTACACCTACGAGCGCTACGAGCTCGACGCGACGTTTGCGATGCTGTACCACGAGCAGCCCATCACGTCCGCCGAACTGGGGCAGTATGTCCGCATCTCCGACCACCTGGTACAGCTTGATGCGAATCACTGCTTCATCATTTTCGCCTACACCGAGCACGACAGCGCCGTCAAGGCGTGCCAGAACCTCGTCCATAAACTCGACCACCATTTCAACGACCGTACCAGCTGCATCGCACTGGACAGTTTCAATCCTGCCAAATCGGCCAAAATCGTCCTCAAACGGCTCCAGGCCATCCTGGACGAAACCCGCGCGCGTTCCTACACCCGCGTCGAAACCGAAGAGATTCTCGACCACTGACGACGCACGCTTCGGCGTCAAAAAACATCATAACATTCTGGATGAAAAAATAAAAAGTCGTTGCTTTGAAAAAAGGGGAGTTTCAATGAAGTGGCGGGCAGACTGAGATTCGAACTCAGGGACCTGTTACAGTCGCCGGTTTTCAAGACCGGTGCATTCAACCGCTCTGCCATCTGCCCGTATAAGAATTGAGTGTATTTTAGTGGAGGCGGCACCCGGATTTGAACCGGGGATCGAGGCTTTGCAGGCCCATGCCTTACCACTTGGCTATGCCGCCGTCTATGGTGCCCGAAGCCGGACTTGAACCGGCACAGTGTTACCACCGAGGGATTTTAAGTCCCTTGCGTCTACCGATTTCGCCATCCGGGCAACGGACACAAAAAAATACCCCAGCTCAAACATCGTCGGACGATATTTCAACTGGGGTTATGGAGCGGGAAACGAGGTTCGAACTCGCGACCCCAACCTTGGCAAGGTTGTGCTCTACCACTGAGCTATTCCCGCATTGTTTTTGTGGACTGGAAGTATAGCAAAAAATTTTCGGCGTGTAAAGAGTGCGGAGAAAATTTTTGCGTTTTTTGCAACCGGAAAAGGTTTTTAGAGTATCGGTGCGGTATAATCGCGCCATTTAAACCATAACTATTGACGAACAAAGGAAACCCCTATGCGCAGCGATACGATCAAAAGAGGATTTGACAAAACCCCCCACCGGAGTCTCCTCCGTGCCACAGGTCTCAAAGACGAAGACTTCAACAAACCGTTCATCGGGGTGGCGAATTCGCACATCGACATTATCCCGGGGCATTTTTTTCTCCAGGAGTACGGCCGCATCGTCAAAGAAGCGATCCGCGAAGCGGGCGGGGTCCCGTTCGAGTTCAACACCATCGGCGTCGACGACGGGATCGCGATGGGGCACGACGGGATGCTCTACAGCCTTCCCAGCCGCGAGCTGATCGCCGATTCGATTGAGACGGTGATGAACGCCCACAAACTCGACGGCCTCATCTGTATCCCCAACTGCGACAAGATCGTTCCGGGGATGCTGATGGGCGCACTGCGGGTCAACGTCCCGACGATCTTCGTCTCGGGCGGTCCGATGAGGGCAGGACACAAGAAAGACGGTACCCCGATCGACCTGGCCACGGCGTTCGAAGCGGTCGGCAAACATGCCGATGGCAAAATGTCCGACGAGGAGCTCTACGAGATCGAGTGCGAGGCCTGCCCGAGCGGCGGGTCGTGTTCGGGGATGTTTACCGCCAACTCGATGAATACGCTGTGCGAAGCGATGGGGGTAGCGTTGCCGGGGAACGGGACCGTTTTGGCGATGACGCCGGAGCGGATCGAAATGGTCAAAACCGCGGCACGCCGCATCGTCGAGATGGTTAAAGACCAGAACCCCGAAAAATGGAACATGCGCAACATCCTCAACGAAAAAGCGGTCCACAACGCGTTCGTCGTCGACATGGCGATGGGGGGCAGCTCGAACACGGTTCTGCACATGCTGAGCATCGCCAAAGAGGCGGGGGTCGATTTCGACATCACCCAGATCAACAAAATCAGCGAGAACGTCGCCCACATCGCGAAAATCTCCCCATCGCTCTCGACGGTTCACATGGACGACATCAACCGCGCGGGCGGCGTCAACGCGGTCATGAAAGAGGTCTCCCGTCGCGGCGGAATCCTCCATACCGACGCGATGACCGTGACGGGCGAGACGATCGGCGAACGGATCAAAGACGCGGTCATCAAGGACCCGAACATCATTCACACGAACGAAAACGCCTACTCTCCCGTCGGCGGTCTCTCGATCCTCTTTGGTAACCTTGCCGAAGAGGGAGCCGTCGTCAAAACGGCGGGGATCGCCCCGGGAATGCGTCAGTTCAAAGGGACGGCGATCTGTTTTAACAGCCAGCAGGAGGCGATCGCCGGGATCGTCGGCCACAAGGTCAAGGCGGGCAACGTCGTCGTTATCCGTTACGAAGGGCCCAAAGGGGGACCGGGAATGCAGGAGATGCTCGCCCCTACTTCGCTCATCATGGGGATGGGACTGGGCGAGAGCGTCGCCCTCATCACCGACGGCCGCTTCAGCGGCGCGACCCGCGGCGCCTCGATCGGTCACGTCAGCCCCGAAGCGGCGGAAGGGGGGCTGATCGCCCTGATCGAAGACGGTGACGAGATTGAGATCGACGTCGATGCGCATCTGCTGCAACTCAACGTCAGCTACGAAGTGCTCGAACAGCGCCGCCTCCACTGGAAACCGATCCAAAAAGAGATCCCTTCCAAATGGCTCAAACGCTACAGCCTCCTCGTCTCCAACGCCTCCAACGGCGCCGCCCTCAAGACGGAATTGTAATCCTTCTCTTTTCCCCCGGCCTCAGGCCGGATTCTTCGGTAACTGATCCATCGTTTAATTGTGTTTGGCGTGCTCGAATTCGGGGACGATCTTCTTGAGCCCCTCGACGACGTTATCGGTATGTTCGAGGGCGTCGATGTCGCGGACGAGGGCGTCGATCGGGTAGCGGGTGGAGCGGGCGATCATGATCGATTCGAACGCCGTTTTCTGTTCGCTCTCATCGATCAGCAGCTCTTCGTAAAGTTTTTCGCCCGGACGAAGTCCCGTGTAGACGATTTCGATCGGGCGGGCGGCGTAGAGACGGATCATCGTTTCGGCCAGGGTACGGATCTGCACCGGCTGCCCCATGTCGAGGATGAAAAGTTCCCCCCCGCGCGCGATCGCGGCGGCCTGGAGTACCAGCTGGCACGCTTCGCTGATCAGCATGAAATAGCGGGTGATTTCGGGGTGGGTGATCGTGATGGGCCCTCCCGCTTCGATCTGGGATTTGAATTTGGGGATGACGCTGCCGCTGGAGCCCAGGACATTGCCGAAACGGACCGAGACGATTTCGCTGTTGCGCGGATCGACGTTTTGGGCGTAGAGTTCGACGACCCGTTTCGTCGCTCCCATGACGTTGGTCGGGCGGACCGCTTTGTCGGTTGAGATGATGACGATCTTGGGGACGTCGTGCGCGATCGCGCAGTCGATGAGGATGCGGCTGCCCAGAATGTTGTTCCGCACGGCGGCACGGGGATTGGACTCGCACAGCGGGACGTGTTTAAACGCGGCGGCGTGGATGACGATCTGCGGACGGGTTTGGGTAAAAATCTGTCCGAGGGTTTCGCGGTCGGTGATGCTGCACAGGTAGAGGTCGGCCCGGGGAATCCGTTCGCCGATCTGGTAGAGGTTGTATTCACTGTGGTCGATCAGCACGAGGCGTTCGGCTCCGAAACGGCGGCATTGCAGCGAGATTTCGCTGCCGATGCTTCCCCCGGCCCCGGTGATGAGGACGGTTTTCCCCCGGATGAAGCTTTCGATGGTTTGGGTATCGAGGTCTTTGGGGTGGCGGGCGAGGAGTTCCTCCACTGACAGCGGGGCGACCGTTTCGGCCCCGTCGGCGAGAAGGGCCGAGCGTTTGATTTCGTCCACCCCCGCTTTGGTGAGGAGTTCGTAGGCGAGGCGGAAATCGTCGTTGCCCAGCGAACCGTCGATGATCGCGGCGCTGACGTTGCGTTCCCGGACGGTCTTTTCGAGACGTTCGGGGGCGATCACTTTGATGTTCTGGACGCTGGAGCCGACCATGTGGCGGCTTGCGGGATCGATGGCGACCACGGCGACGGGATAATAGGGGATGGAGCCTTCCAGGGCGCTTTGGATCAGGTGGGCGCTTCCGGGGGAGATTCCGACGATCACGGTTGTGCGAAGATCCTCATGCGGCGCGGAGAAACCGAACACCAGCCGTTTCAGCAGACGCAGGCCCCCCAAAAACAGGATCGAGAGGATCAGGTCGATGACGATGACGCTTCGGGGAAAGGGGGCGAAAAAATCGGCAAAGAGGGTGTGGATGAGGGTGAACAGCGCGTAGGCCCCCGCAAGGGCGTAGACCAGTTTTTTTCCCTCTCCCAGGCCGTAGTAACGCCAGATGACGCGGTAGTTTTGCGAGGCGTAGATGAACGCGAGTTTGAGGGTGATCAGCGTCAGCGCGACCGATACGAACGGTTCCATGAACCGTTCGGGGACCGCAAAATTGAACCGCAGCAGGTAGGCGCCATAGAGAGACGCGAACGAGAGGAGGATGTCGAAGAGGACGAAAAAGGCGATCCGCCGCGCGGTCGTGGGGCGGAAGAATCTTCGTACACGGCTCACGCGCGTACCGATTTGACGATTTCGCAGACGCGGTGAACGTCGTCGCGGCTCATGCGGGTTCCGCTGGGGAGGCACAGCCCGGTTTCGAACAGCCGCTGCGATGTGCCGTTTTCGACGCAAAGCGCCTCTGTGAACAGAGGCTGAAGGTGCATCGGTTTCCACAAAGGGCGGCTTTCGATGTTTTGAGCTTCGAGGGCGAGGCGGACCCGTTCGGGATCGGTACGCTCAAAGGTGAGCGTCGTAAGCCACCGGTTGCCTCGGGTATCTTTGAGCTCGGGCATGAATGCGATTTCATCAATCTCTCCCAGCTCTTCGCGGTACCACTGGAAAATCTGCCGGCGTGCCGCAATCCGCTCATCCAGCACTTCCATCTGCCCCACCCCGATGGCGGCGAGGATGTTGCTGAGCCGATAGTTGTAGCCGAATTCGGTGTGCTCGTAATGGGGGGCGTCATCGCGCGCCTGCGTCGAATAGAAGCGGGCTTTGTCGATGAATTCCTTGTGTCCCGATACGAGCATCCCTCCCCCCGAAGTGGTGAGGATTTTGTTGCCGTTGAAACTGTAGGCGCCGAAGAGCCCCAGCGTCCCGCTTTGACGACCGTGATACAGCGCTCCGAGGCTTTCGGCGGCGTCTTCGATCAGGGCGATGCCGTGACGGTCGCAGATGTCGAGGATACGTTCCAGGTCGGCGCACTGGCCGTAGAGGTGGGTCAGAATCAGCGCTTTGGGTTTTTTGGGTGCGCGTGCGATCGCCTGTTCGAGCAGTTCGGGGTCAAGATTCCAGCTTGCGCGGTCCGAATCGACGAAAACGGGGATCGCGTTTTGGTAGAGGATCGGCGCGACCGAACCGATAAAGGTGAACGAAGAGGCCAGAACGACATCCCCCGCTCTGACGCCCAGAACCCGCAATGCCAGATGGATCGCGGCCGTCGCCGTCGAGAGTGCGAGGGCGTTGGGGGTTTGGGTGTAGGAGCGGATGCTCTGCTCGAACCGCTCGACCATGGGACCCAGGGGGGCGATGTAGTTGCTTTCGAAGGCTTCGGCGATGTACGCCTGCTCCCGGCCGCTCATGTGCGGCGGAGAGAGGAAAAGACGGGGGTTCATGGGAAAACGGTCCTCCAGATGTAGCCGATGTCCCCCCAAAACGACCATTCGTGCAGGTAACGGCGGTTGAGGCGGACTTTGTCGGGCCAAATGATTTCGTCATTATACCGTTTCGGGTCGGGCTGGGCGGCAAGGATCTGCTCTTCGTCTTTGTACTTAAGGGTCGCGGGACCCGTGATCCCCGGGCGGAGGGCGAGGATTTCGGCATCTTCGCCGCTGAGGCGGTCCATGTAGCCGCTGACGTCCGGACGCGGCCCGACGAGGCTCATCTGCCCCAGCAGGACGTTGATGAGCTGGGGGAGCTCGTCGATTTTGGTGCGGCGGAAAAAAGCGCCGCTGCGGGTGATGCGGGGATCGGCGGCGGTGGTTACCGTGGTGGTGTAATCGGTGAGGGGGCGCATCGTTTTGATCTTGATGACGGGAAACGGTTTGCCCCAGCGGCCGATGCGCGTCTGGATGAAAAAACCGTTGCTGCGGGTGTCGATGGAGGCCGCGACGAAAGCTATCAGGATGATCCACCATGTGGCGGCAAGGCCGAGGGCCGAGACGACAAGGTCGAAACTCCGTTTGAGGAAACGCTGGTACAGGGTCATGTCAAAGCTTCAGCCGGTAGATTTTGGTGAGCGGGTCGAGGATGACCGGTTCGAACAGCTTGGGATCGTAGCGTTCGAACACCGCCATCTGGATAAACGTCGAGTTGAGGTAAAAATCGTCCAGCACCAAAAAACGTCCGTAACTGGGGAGATAGATCAGGTTGATCCCCTCGGAGGCGAATTGCTGGCGGGTCACCTGCAGTTTGTTGTTGCCGTCGTATCCGGCCTGGTAGAACTCTTTGATGGGGACGTCCCGATCACCGATTTTGACGATGTTGCGCTCTTTGAGGACCGATACGCCGTTGCCCAGATCGAGCGTTTTGCCCGTATCCTGAACGGAGGCGGTCATGTAAAAATAGGGTTGCGGCCGATTGTCGGGGGCATTGAGATCGAGGTTGGAGAAGAGCGTTACGGTCGGGAGGATGTCGATCATCCGCCAGGGGAGATAGAGATAGACTTCCCGCGTCTTCGCCGGCAGCGCGACGTTTTCGCTGTAGCGGAGGGTGTCGAGGTAGTCGGCGACGTTTTCGGCCGTGCCGTCCTTGCGGATGAAGAGGGTGTCGGCGATCTCTTTGTAGCCCGAGGAGACGTAGGTCTCGACGGCGATCCGCGAGAGGCGGGCCGCTTCGAGCGCTGAGGAGGTGGTCAGGATCTCGCTGACGATAAAGTTGTCGTGATGGTGTTTTCCCCCGTCGATAAGGGTGTTGGTATGGGTATAAAACCACAGCGGGTAGCCGTAATCCCACCACGCGACCGTATAGTCTTTGCTCGAGGCGATCGATTTGAACTGATCGAGTGCCGCCGCCTCTTTGGCGGTCATCACCGTGGGGACCTTGTATTCGACGATGTGGACGATATGGGCTAGAAGGAGCACGGCACTCGAGACGCCGATGATCGCGTAGCGGATTTTGCGCGAGGCCACGCCGGCGGTGATGAAATAGAGGAGATAGACCGCTCCCAGTGCGGCGACGGGGACCGCATAGATGGTAAAGCGCAACCCGCCCCAAAAAGCGAAGAGCCCGATTCCCAGCAGCGGAAGGGTAAGGACAAACGCCTTATGCCGGACGATCAGGGCGATGTAGCCCAGCGAAGCGGCGATCAGCGCCGCCGTGTTGCCGCTGATGCGGTTGGCGATTTCCGAAAAGGGGATTTTGCCCGCTTCGCGCACCGTCTGGGTTACCTGGAAGAAATGAAGCGACCCCTCCGTCGCGGTCCCTTTGGCGGTGTAGCTGAGGATTTTCGCCCAGATGAGCGAGACGACGTTTCCGTTGACGAGAAAAACGGCAAAGGCGAACGCCGCAAGGACGAGCAGCACCCGCAACGAGAGCATCCCGCGGCTGTAGGCGAGACTCAGCGCGCCGATGAGAAGGAGTTTGATCCCTAAGGGAAGGAGAAAGAGGGCGACCGAGAGGAGCGCGATCGAATAGTAGGTAAAGGGCTCTTTACGGTGGAAGAGGAGCATATACCCCATGTAAAAGAGGGAGACGGCGTATATGACCGAAAGTCCCTGATCGTACAAAAACGGGTAGGCGAGGATCGAGAGGGCGCTGAGCAGCGCCCATGTGACGTTCTCCCTGATCGTCGTGGCCATGAGAAAGTAGACGATGAGCATCGGCGCCATCGCCGAGAACATGTCGGTATCGTAGTACCCCGCCATGGTGCGGTTGTAGTAGCTCCAGGCAATGGACGCGATGAGGGCGGCGAAAAATCCGAAATAGGCGGCGTTGAACAGCCGGCCGATGAGGATCAGCGGGACGACGACGAGCGAGGAGACGAACACGGGAAGATAGAGGATGACGCTTTCCAGGGGGAAAAATTGTGCGGCAAGCGCGGTGAGGGTGATCGTTGCCGAACTCCATGCTTCGGCAACGCGGGGGTTGTGTTCGAAGATCCCGGTGAGCGAGTTCTGGGCGGCGGCGGCAAAATAATAGCCGTCGTTGGTGTTGATCATCAGGCTGCCGTTCCAGTGAAATTCGGGGATTCCCGACGCCCAGTCGATCCAGATCAGACGCATGCCGACGCTGAACGCGTAGGCGAAGAGGATCAGGAGGATGACGTGCAGGGTCGAGGTTCGCTCGTTGGGGAGTGAAAAGTTCATCGTTGGCCTTGACGCAGGATTTTTTTCAGAATCGTTATTATACCGCCTATGCTCCCAAAGCCGTAACTGAAATGGAGCACCGCAAACGCGGCGATCTGCCGCAGCCACGTCGTGTTTTTCCCGATCTGTGCCGAACGGATGCCGATCGCTGCGAGATACAGCCCCAGTATGGCGGCGCTGAGGCCTAGAAACGGGGGGTAAAGGGGGGAGAGGAGGGGCGGAACGATCAACCCCAGCACAAAGAGCAGCGGGACGAAATGGCGCAGGCTCAGCGAGCGGAACGTCCGGGTGTAGTAGGGGGTCAGGATGTTCCAGTAGCCGTTTTGGTAGTTGTTGCGCCAGAGTTCGCGGTACGTTTCGCGGGCGAAATAGGTGCAGGTGACGTCGGGGATCAGGTAAATTTTCCCCCCTCCCCGGGCGATCCGCTTGTTGAACTCGATATCCTGGTTGCGGATGAGCCGTTCGTCGAAGAGGCCGTATTGCTCGAAAGTATCGCGCCGGAAACACCCGAACGGAACCGTATCGGCTTCGACGATCTCCGAAACGCCGGTGCGAAACGAGGAGTTTCCGACCCCGAAACGGTCGCTGAGGACGTTTTGGATGGCGTTGGCGGTCGGGGTTTTGCTCATCGTTTCGGTACGGCAGACGGCACCCACGTTGGCGGCGCCGAGCCGGATGCTCGCATCGACGAGACGTTCGAAGTAGTCGTGCGGATACTCGGTGTGGGCATCGAGCCGGATGATGTATTCCCCTTTTGATGCGCTGACCCCGAGGTTCAAAGCGGCGGGGGCGATTTTTTTGGGGTTGTCGATGAGCCGGATGAAAGGGTGGCGCGCGGCGTAGCTTTCGACGATGGCGCGGGTGGCGTCTTCGCTTTGGCCGTCGATGACGATGACTTCGAGCCGGTCGTGCGGGTAGGTGGTCCGCAGAACCGAATCAAGGCACCGCCCGATGTAGCGTTCCTCGTTGCGGCAGGGGATGATGATCGAAAGCGATTTCATGCAGGTTGCCCGGCGTGTCGGATTTTTGCGGGGACGCCGTAGGCGGTCGCTCCCTCGGGGATCGAACGGTTGACGAGACTGGCTGCGCCGATGAGCGCTCCCCGCCCGATCACGATCCCCGAACGTCCCGAGAGGACGGTGCAGCGCATCCCGAGGTAGGCCCCCTCTTCGATCCGGATCGGGGTATGGGTCTGGTTTCGGCCGTGGCAGGCGAAATAACAGCCGTACGAAATCGTGACGTTGTCTTCGATGAGGGTGAGTGAAGGGTCCATGTCGTCGAGATAGCATTTCATCCCGATGAAGACGTTTTTGCCGATTTTGAATCCGATTGCGCGGTAGAGGAGGATACGCAGGGTGTTGAAAGGGAGCGCGGGGATGACGACGACATTGATAAATTTGCGCAGCGGTTTCCAGAAGATCAGCCAGAGGGGGTAATGGGCGTAATAGGGGGGAGTGCGCCGCAGTATATAGGCGTAAAAGAGCCGTACGAGGAACATCAGCGCCCCTCCCCTTTGTTCAGCAGGGTTTCGTAGAGGGCGAAGAGTTTTTGTTTTTCGCACTCCCAGTTGTAGGTACTCACGACCGCTTTTTTACCGTTTTCCCCCATTGCGCGGGCCCGGTCGGGATGGTCGATGAGGTAGGTGATCGCCTCGGCAATCGCTTCGGGATCGAGTGGATCGACGAGAAGACCGCACTGCGCGTTGTCGACGATCGAGCGCCACAGCGGAAAATCCGACGCGATGACGGGGATCCCCGCAGCCATGTATTCGAACATTTTCACCGGGAGGGCATCGACGTAGTTTCGGGTCGGGTGGAGGGTCACCAGCCCCGCTTTGGAACGGCTGAGGACGTCAGCTACTTCGGCGCGGCCCAGAAAACCGAGCATGTTGACCTTTTCCCATCCCGCGGTCTGCTCCGCTTTGTTCCGGAGCTCGGCGGTTTCGAATTTGCCGCCCAGGTTCAACCGCACGTTTACGGTGCGGTTCATCGCGGCGATGATTTCGAAAACCCCCCGGATGGTCGAAATCCCCCCGATGTAGCACACTTCATTGAGGCGGTTTTCCCATGCCGTGTCGTTGGAAAGTTCCCCCAGAACGGGGAAATTGTTGATGTCCACGCTTCGGGGGTTGATCGGGAGGAATTTTTCCCGGATATAGGGGGTGGCGGTAACGACGGCGTCGAACCGCGAACACGCATGCCGCTCGTAGGCGGCGGAGGCCTTGGAGAGGAGGAATTTGGACGTTTTGCCCAGATACGCCTTGCTGAGGATCTGTTTGGGGAGGTCTTCGTGGGCGTCGAAGATCACTTTTTTCCCCAGTTTTTTGAGTTTCAGCCCGATGGGCATCAGTTCGGGATCGTGCAGGTGGTACAGATCGGCATCCAGCGCGCGTGCCTTGTCGAATACCGCGTGTACGGTACGGGTGAAACGGCTGAGGCGGCCGCCGGAGGGGGCACCGGCATCCAGGATATTGACGCCGCCGTGCTTTTCGTCCCCTTTGCCGTCGGCAACGATGAGATAGACCTCGTATCCCTCATGCGTCGCCAGGGAAGCGCACTCTTTGACGAAAATGCGGGTGTCGTAACGGGGGTGAGCCGAGGTGAGGTGGGCAATTTTATGTAAGTTTGACGTCATAGATCCGCTCCCATTCGGCGATATTGAAAAGTTTCCATCGGGTTTTCGCGTCCAGTTTCGAGTAGTCGTAGGCTCCGCACAGGGTCCGCAGAAGCGGGCTGTTGCGAACGGAGGTCTCCATTGCCGGGGCGAGCGCTGCGAGCCATGTCGCGCTGGGGGCCTCGAACCCGATCTTGTCCCGACGCCACACGATGTCGGCGGGGAGGAGCTTTTCAACCCCCCGGCGCAGCAGGTATTTCGTCCACCCTTCATGGATTTTCAGCCCGTTTCGGATCGCGAGGGCGTTTTCGACGTTCCGGTAATCGACGAACGGTAACCGCGCCTCGACCGAGTGGCACATCGAATTTTTGTCTTCGTATTTAAGAAGATGGGGCAGTTGGGTGGAGGTGATCTCCAGAAGCTGCAATCCCAGAATGTTACCATAGTTTCGGGCCGAATCGCGGAGGGTTCCGAGGCTGAGGCGGTCGAAATATTCGGGTTTGATGAACGAGAGTTTCTTTTTAAGCCGCGCCAGCCGTATGGACGCGTTCGTAAAATAGACGAAATACTGCAGAAGCTTCCACGGGGTGAGTTTGGAGTGCTTGAAGCTCAGCCAGAACCCCCGGATTTTTTCGGAGCCTTTGAGGCTGAGGAGGTAGGCGGGGAGGTAGCGTTCGTACCCCATGAGGGTTTCGTCGCCCCCCTGGCCGTCGAGCATCACTTTGCACCCCAACCGGTTGGCTTCTTCGAAGACGAGGTACTGCATGATGATCGAGGGGCTTCCGAAGGGTTCTTCCTGAATGCGGATGACGTGTTCCACACAGGCGCGAAAGGCCTCGGCATCGGGTTCGATGATGCTCAGCTCAAGGGCGCAGTGGTCGGCGACTTTTCGGGCCCACCGGCTTTCGTCGTTGGCCGATTCGGTCGATTTGGCATGAACGGCGCTGAGCGCGCGATCTTGGGTATTGTACATCTTCGCCGCAATCGCCGCGACGCTTGAGCTGTCAAGGCCGCCGCTGAGGCAGGTTCCCACCTTCACGTCGGAGCGGAGGCGGATTTTGACGGCGTCTTCGAGCGAGGCGGCATAGGTGCGGACCGCTTCGGCTTCGTCCAGCGTCCCGAGCTTTTCGTCGATGCGGATCGCGTAATAGCGCCGCAGGGAAAATTCCCCCGTTTTGAGATCGTAGAGGAGATTGTGCGAGGGGGGAAGTTTGAGAACCCCCTCAAAAAACGTTTCGTCGGTGTGCTCTTCGTAGCTGAGCACGAGGTAGTCCATTAGGATTTTCGTATTGACCTTCCGCTCGTCCAGGAAGGGGAGAAGCTGTTTGATCTCGGAGCCGAAGGCGAACCGTCCGGGGGCCTGGACGTAATAAAACGGTTTGACCCCGAAACGGTCGCGACTGCAAAAGAGGGTCTCTTTTTCGCGGTCGTAGAGGGCGAAGGCCCACATCCCGTTGAAGCGCGAAACGCACCCTTCCCCCCATTCTTCGTAAGCGGCGAGGATCACTTCGGTATCGCTGTGGGACGTGAACGAATGCCCCGCGGCGATCAGCTCGTCGCGCAGTTCGAGGTAATTGTAGACCTCCCCGTTGTAGACGATGACGTAGCGCTGTGCGCGGTGCATCGGCTGGTGTCCCTCGGGGCTGAGGTCAAGGATCGAGAGCCTCCGGTGTCCGAGGGCGATATTGTTTTCGAGAAAAAAACCTTCATCGTCGGGCCCCCGGTGGCGGATGCGGCCGTTCATGGCTTCGATTTCGCCTCGGGGGATGGGGGTGTTGTTTCGGTCAATGATTCCGCTGATTCCGCACATGGGTCAATTCCGTATTTCGTGTTGGATGAAGGCTTCAAGCCGTTTTGTGTGCGGCGTCGTCCAAAGGGGCGAGGTTTCCTCCCCGAAGGGGGATTCCGCCGCTGCCGCAAACTCTTGCGCATCGCGGACAATCCGGATATTCGGGCTTTTCATGTCGCCCATGAATTTCGTCGCCAGAGCGTCGATGTCGGCCAGGATCGCGATTTTGCCGAAAAACAGCGCCTCCTGGGCGCAGGTCGAATAGCAGGTCATGTGGATGTCCGAAGCGCGCATGACATCGTAACACGAATATTCGTCTTTGAACAGGTAGACGTTGGGTCCCATGCCGAATTCTTCGTAATAATCGCGACCGAAATGCCGCAGCGAGAACATAAACGCGATGTCGCGGTGGATGCGGGCGAGGTCGCGGATGAAAAGGGCGAGCTCTTTTTCGACCGTGTACTGGGTCGAGACGGAGACCCTCAGGCGGTATTTGTCCCCGAGGTCGAGGAGCTCTTCGGGGATCGGTTCGCGGGCGATGAGCTCGAGCTGGTAGCGGCCGACCGGGTAGATTCGCGCGATGGGGTTGTTGGGGGTATTTTCGAGCTCGCGCCGGTCGTATTCCCCGAAGGCGAGGAGGACGTCGGGAAAATAGGAAGGGTCGAGGGGCTTGAGCAGGTTATAGGCGAAATGTTCGGGGCCGATGGCGGAATGTTGCGCTTCGATGGTTTTGATTCCCCGCTCCGATGCCGCCTTGAGGATCGCCTGGTCGCTGTCGTAGCAGCTCACAAAGATCGCTTTGGGGCGGTAGAGGGCGAAGAGGAGGCGGTAGACCCTTTTGCGGACGTTGAACGCACGGATGAAGGAGGCGTAGTCGAACGCGGTGGCGTTGTCGCGGTTGATCGTATCGAGCAGCGGGATCTCGATGCTCGGCCCGAACCGTTTTGCGGCGAGGAGGAGCAGCCCCGCGACGAGATCGAGGAGCCGTTTTGAGACGATCCGTTTCGTCGAGATCCGGTTTCGGGGGAGATGAAGGGGATTGGGGAGGTCGATGTAGAGACATTTCTCCTCCCCGAGCAGCCCGATCAGCTCTTCGAACGCTTTTTCGCGGTAGATCCCGTGGTAGGGGAAGCGTGACTGGGTGTTGGAAAAAACGAGGTAGTCGTAGCGGTGAAACCAGTTGCCGAAACCGTAGAACGCTTCGCGCAGGGCTTTAACCCCTTTTTTGACGAGGCTTTGGCGGTTTTGGAGGGCGTATTCGTCGGTCATGTTCCGGATACTGTGCCAGAAATAATAGGTTCTCAGGTACGACCACACTCTCTCGCCGCCGTAGAGGAGGGTTTCGACGCCGTAATCGCGTTCGGTCCGTTTAAACGTGCTGTTCATGGTTTCTCCAAAAGACCCAGGGCATGGGATAGAGGCGGTGGGCCAAAAACCATCCGAGGATAAAAATCGTTCCGTATCCGCAGACGAGGGCGTATGCCGAGCCGATCACCCCGTAGCGGAGGATAAAAAAGTAGTTCAGACCCCACAGCAGCAGGAGCGAGAGGGTGGTCACGATCGAGAGGAGGTAGGTTTTTTTGACGTAAAAAATGTAGTTGGTCACGATGAAATAAAACCCCTGGAGCAAGAACGCGACCGAGAGAACCTGCGAAAGGACGACCCCCTCCCGGAAGTTCCCGCCGATGAAAAAACGGTACACCAGAGGGAGAAGGGCGATAAAGACGAGGGTGAAAGCTGTCATCGCCAGGGCGACTTTGTAGGTTTGGCGGACGATGAGGGCTTTGGCGCCCGCCGAGGGGGAGGCGTTGAGCTGTTCGTAGAGGTGGGGCATCCATGCCTGGTTAACGGAGGTCATCACGATCAAAATCCCCCCCGCGACCTGAAACGCGACGCTGTAAAGACCCACTTCGCGCACCCCCATCATGTTGGCCAGAAAGAGTTTGTCCGACATCGCCAGCAAAATCCCCGCCAGGGTATGGGGGAGGAGCGGGATGCCGAAGCGCAGCGCCTCTTTGAGGGTGTCGCGCGAAACGTACAACTGAAGGTAGCCCAGGGTACGAAGCACGGCCAGCCCCAGGAGGGTGAAGAGGGCATATGCGGCGGCGATCCCCAGGATGCGCCCTTCCCATCCCATTCCCAGCGAAACGACGAATACGAGGGTGAAGGCGAAGTTGGCGAGCGTCAGGGAGATTTTGAATTTGGCGTAGTTGAGCGGCTCTTTTTTGGCCTGGAAAATGACCGGCAGCATCGTCGGGATCGATTGCATCAGGGCGAACAACGGGACGCACACGACCCAGTCGGAGGGAATCTTGAACGATGCGGACAAAGGGGTCTGGAAAAGGATGAAAAGAAGTTCCAAAAAGGCGAAAGCGCCGAGGGGTATCCATATCATCGACGAAACGAACCGGCTGAACCCCTCCGGGGAGAGTTTTGAGTATTCCAGGATGAAAAGGCTGTGGATGTTCAGCAGGATAAAGGGGAACGAGAGGCTCATCAAAAGCTGCACCAGCGAGAGTTTTCCGTAATCGCCGGGGCTCAGGTACGACGTGAGGAGCGGCAGCAGCAAAAAAGGGAGTGCGGCATTGACCATGTTGGCCGCCGAATAGGAGAAGATGTGTCTGCGCAGGCTCACAGGTACAATCCGGCGATTTTGAAATCGATCTCTTCGTCGATGTCGACCGAACTTTCGCGGTCCATCGGATAGGCGTAGATGTTCGCGTTCAGGAAAAAGCTTTTCTGCTCGAGCAGGGGGACGGTTTTGCAGACGTAGACGGCGCCGTTGATCCGGTAGTACTTCTCAAGGTCCTGGCTCCGTTTGTTGCGGACCTCCTCGCGCAGAAAATGGCGCATGTCCCCATCCTCGGGAAGGGTGTTGCTCCACAGCGGGCTGTGGTCGTTCTCACACACCGAAATGACGGCGTCGGCGTTTTTCGCCACCGCTTTCTCCAGCGCTTCGTCGATGTGGTGCGCTTTGCGCAGCGGGCTGGTCGGCTGGAGCAGCACGATCCAGTCGCTGCGCGGGGAGTGCCCGATCGCGTGTTCGACCGTCTCGAACGTTCCGGCGGTGTCGGTCGCGAGGTCGTCCGGGCGCCGGAGCGCCTCTATCCCGTAGCTTTGCGCGATCGCAAGGATTTCCGCATCATCGCTGGTGACCACGATGCGGTCGATGTAGCGGCTCTTCATCGCCGCTTCGATCGTCCATCCAATGAGCGGTTTGCCCCCCAGCGGAAGGAGGTTTTTCCGGGGGAGGCGTTTGCTCCCGCCGCGTGCGGGGATGATGGCCAAAACGGTGTGATTCTTAATCATGTCGGGCTCTCCGGGATAACAGGGATCGGGTCAGCGGACGTTCGTAGCGTTCGTAAACGAAATGCGATGCGACGAGGGTTGCGAGGATCATGAAAGCGATCTGTGCTTGAGGAGGAATATCGCTGCCATTGAACCATACGACGTTGCAGACGAGAAAAACGACGGGGTGGAGCAGGTAGAGGGTGTAGGAGATATTGCCGAACCGCTCGAACGCTTTTGCCGTCGGACTTTGGTGCGCGACGTGCGGGTTCAGTGCCGTAAACAGGTAAAACAGGATCAGTGCGACCGCCGAGAGGATCAGGCGGTCAGTCTCGTAGATGAGGGCGACGATGCCCCCCTCGACCGGGTAGAAAACCGCCGTAAGGGCCGTTGCGCCGATCAGGAACCAGACCGTCCGTTTCGGAAGCGCAAAAAAGGAGCTTTTTTCGAGGTAGAGCACCCCCCCGAGGATTCCGAAAAGAAAAAAGTAGACGTGGTTGACCGGGTTCATGTAGATGGGCCAGTACTCCGCCGTTTCGGGGGAATCGAACATCCCGAACGCCGAGACGCCCAGCGCCGAGAAGGCGAGGATCAACAGTGCGGCCGAAGCCGTTTTTTTCGCTTTTCGGACGGCGTAGAGGGCAAGGGGGAGGAGCAGGTAAAACGCGATCTCCATCCCGATCGACCAGCTCCCCGCCGTAAAGCCCGTGTGGTGCCCGAAGAGGACGAAGCTGACGGTGAGGTTCAGAAGGATCTGCTCCATCGGGGGGAGCGTTTTCCCCCCCACGAGAAGTGCCAGCAGAAAGAGTGCGACGACGAGCCAGTAGAGGGGATAGATCCGGGCAAAACGCTTGAAAAAATAGTCTTTGAGGAGCGGGGCGTCGAAACGCTCGAATTTTCGATAGTAGCTCAGCGTCAGCGAAAAACCGCTGATGATGAAAAAGAGCGAGACGCCATACAGGGCGTTACGCGTCAGCGCCGATGCGGCATCGGGAGTAAAGAGTTTTTCCCAGATCGAATAGTGGTAGACCATGACGAGCAGGGCGAGTATCCCCCGCAGGTAGTCGATCGTGTAGACTCTCCCCATCAAAAGAACTCGTGATATTCGACGTTGGCGCGTTCGTATTCTTCCATTCGGCCGATGTCGAGCCAGTATTCGCGAATCGGGAAGGAGATCGTTTTCTCCCCCTCGGCGATCAGGGTTTCAAAGAGGGTCGGCATGTCGTAGAACCGGTTTTTCGGAATCCGTTCGAGGGCCTTGGGGCTGAGCATGTAAATTCCCGCGCTGACGAAAAATTTGTGGACCGGTTTTTCGACGATCGAGAGGATCCGGTTCTCTTCGACGTTCACGACGCCGTAGGGGACCTGAAAGTCGTATTCGCGGACGCACATCGTGGCTGTCGCGTCCTGATCGGTGTGGTAATCGAGAAGATGGCCGAAATTGGCGTTGGTGAGCAGATCGCCGTTCATGACGAAAAACGGCTCTTCGGGGAGGGGGGAAAGGAGGCTGAGCGCTCCGGCAGTCCCCATCCGTTCCTCTTCGAGGAGATATTCGATGTTCACGCCGAACGCGCTGCCGTCGCCGAAATAGTTGCGGATGACGTCGGATTTGTAGTTGACGCACATGATGATGTCGGTAAACCCGTATTGAGCGAACGTCTCGACAATCGTCTGCAAAATCGGTTTGTTCCCCACTTTGAGCATTGGTTTTGGGGTCTCTTCGGTGAGGGGACGCAGACGGGTTCCCAGCCCTCCGACCATCAAAACGACCTTGTTGGGTTTGCGGTGGGGGCGGACCAATTCTTCGATCGCCCGGATCCCGATGACCCGGTTCTCCTCGTCCACGACGGGCATCTGGCGCAGTTTTTTGCTCAGCGCTTTTTGGAGGATCTCCTCTTTGGAGTCGGTCAGTCGCGCGACGGTGGGGGTCTTGAAGACGATGCTCTCAATCTTGTCGTCGAGTGTCAGGTTGTTCAGCAGCCCCCGACGGATATCGCCGTCGGTGAGGGTGCCCAGAAGGCGGTCGTTTTCGTCGACGACGATGGCGATCTGCATGGCTCCCTGGTCGATAAGGCGCAGCGCTTCGCGGACGGTCGACGTGGGAAGGAGTTTAATTCGGTCGATCGGTGTCATGGCGTTTCCTTCAGGTCGTAAAACGATTTTTTCAATAGCCCCGAAAAGTCGGTTTGTCGGAGAATTTCAAGTATCCGTTTGCTCGCGTTCCCTTCCCCGTAGGGGTTCGTGACGCTGCGGAGAGTTTCCCGAAACGGCGCCGAATAGAGCCGGGAAAGGGCATCCAGGATCGATTCTTCGGTCGGGGCGCAGTCGATGACGCTGGCGGCTTTGAGCCGTCCTTTCTGGCGGTCACCGATATTGATCGTTCCGATACCGAAACTGGGGGCTTCGATCAGTCCGCTCGAGCTGTTGCCGACGACCCCGTCGACGTATTGCAGCGCGCTGAGGTAGCGCAGCTGCCCCAGCGAGGCGAAAGCGGCCGAAGTGTCGGGATGAGCGGCGACGTAATCGTCGATCATCTTGTTGATGATCCGCCCGTCGGTGTCGCTGTTGGCTTTCGTAAAGAGGATGCGGGTCTCTTCCAGGGTCGAAAGGGCACCCAGGAGAGCGCTGAACTGTTCCTGCGCGGTCGCGTTTTCGAGGGTGGCGGGGTGAAACGTCACAAGGAGGTTTCGGGGGGCGAGGGAAACCCCGACGCTCTCTTCGAACGCCTCTTTGGAGAGGAGCGCAAGGCGACGGATGTTTTCGATCCCCATCCCCCCGACGTTGAAGACGCGGTCCGGGTGTTCTCCGAGCTGGATGACGCGGCGACGGTAGGGTTCGGCCGCCGTAAAGTGCAGATGGGCCATTTTGGTGATGCCGTGGCGCATCGCTTCGTCGTATGCCCCTTCGGTCGTTTCTCCCCCGTGGAGGTGGGCGATGGGGATCCTCGCGATCGTCGCGGCGCTGGCGGCGCAGAAGATTTCGTAGCGGTCTCCGAGCACCACCAGAAGGTCGGGCCTGAGCTCGTCAAAACATTCGGCGAACGAGATTTGCGCGAGTCCCATCGATTTGGAGATCCCTACGGGGGTGTCGCTGGAGAGAAGCATTTCGACTTTTTTGTCGATGACGAACTCTTTTTCGATGTCGCGGTAGGTGAGACCGAACTCGGGGCTCAGATGCATCCCCGTGACGACAAGCTGCAACTGCAGCCGGGAATCGGCCTCGATCTCTTTCATAAGCCAGTAGAGCAGGCCGTACTCGGCCCGGGTCCCGGTGACGACGCAGATTTTTTTCATAGGGGTTCGTCCTCATCGTAATCTCTGGCCGCGCGTTGTCCCACAACTTCGTCGTAACGCATCGGGCTGATCCCGTTACCGGGACGTTTGATGGCGATGTTCTCGGAGGTAAAAACCTCCCCCGCGCGGATGGGACGGGCGGCAACGATGCTTTTGCGGGCGACGGCCATGTTTTTGCGTTCGCTCTGGGAGGGTTTTTTGACCCCGTCGCCGAGGGCCTGCTCGATGTTGCGGATCGCGCTTACCATCGCGCACAGCTCGCCCGGCTCGAGGCTCGCCTTGTGATCGGGTCCTTCCATCGTCCGGTCCAGGGTAAAATGCTTTTCGATGACCGAGGCTCCCATTGCCACCGCCGCAATCGGCACCTCAATCCCCCTGGTGTGGTCCGAATAGCCCGCGCGCACCCCGAACGCCGAAGCGATCGTCCCCATCGCTTTTAGGTTTACTTCCCCCATCGGGCAGGGGTATTCGGTCGTCGCGTGCAGCACGGTGATTTTTTCTTTTGGAGTTCCCGAAGCGTTCAAAACATCCAGTGCGTCTTCGATTTCACCCAGATCGGCCATGCCGGTCGAGAGGATCACCTCTTTGCCCAGCTCCCCGATGCGGCGGAGATAGGGGAGGTTGGTGATCTCCCCGCTGGGGATTTTAAATATCTCCATCCCCAGTGCATTCAGCAGCTCGATGCTCTCGTGATCGAAGGGGGTCGAGAGGAAACGGATCTTTTTGTCGTTGCAGTAGCGGATGAGTTCGCGGTGCGCCGCTTCGTCCAGTTCAAGTTTTTTGATCATGTCGTACTGCGATTCGGCCGCGTCGGTCGTTTGTTTTTGGTAGTCCGCTTTCTGCGCGTTTTTGGCGACGAGCTTTTCGGCTTTGAAAGTCTGGAATTTCACGGCGTCGGCCCCGGCAAGAGCGGCGACGTCGACCAGTTTTTTGGCGAGCTCGAGGCTTCCGTTGTGGTTGACCCCCGCTTCGGCGATGATGAAAGTACTCATGTAACGATGCTCCCCGCTTTGATGAATGACGCTTCCGCGATCAACGCCCCCTCTTTCGAGACGGCGTTACTCCCGACGAAAGTACCCTCTCCGACGACGGTGGCGCCGTTGAGGATCGCCCCGGTCGAGACGTGACAGTGGTCCCCCACGCGGCAGTCGTGCTCGATCAGGGCCTTGGTATTGATGATGCAGTTGGCCCCTACGCGTGCGTGGGCGTTGATCAGCGCATCGTGCATGACGACGCTTCCCCGTTCAATCCGGGCATGGGGAGAAACATAGGCCCGCGGCGATACGATGGAGGGGATGACGTATCCTGCGCGTTCGAGCAGCGCGAAGAGTTTTTTGCGCAGGTCGGGGGTTCGCACCTGCCCTACGCTGACGATCGCGTTGGGGTAGCGCGAAACGAGAGACGCCAGGTCGTCATCGCATCCGATCACGTCGTATCCCAGGAGTTTTCCCCCGATGAGCTCGGGACGGTCGATGATTCCGGCGATCGTGTATTCTCCCCCCGATTCGATGACGTCGATGAGGGCTTTGCAGTGCCCCCCTCCGCCGACCAAAAGGATTTCGGGTTTCATGGGCGCACGCTGCTGGGGAGATTGACCACCCTTTCGCACAGAAAGAGGGCGTTGGAGAGATCACCGCATCGGCAGTGTTCGAACATCGGGAGGCGGTTCATCAGCTTCCAGATCGGCCGTGTCATGACGCCGTTGGCATTGGTGTATTCCAAAAACGCATCCCGTTGTTCGATATTTTCCAGCACGATGGCGTTGAGCCAGTAGTTCGAGCGTCCGTGGGGCGGTTCTGCCGCAAAATGGATCCCCAGGCCGGCAAAAAAACGGTGGTAGGTTTCGGCGAGATCGCGTTTGTTTTCCAAAAATCCCTCCAGCTGCTCGAGCTGCGCGCACAACAGTGCGGCATTGAGGTTCGGAAGGCGGTAGTTGTAAGCGACTTCATCGTGCGCATACTCCCACGGATGGGGAATTTTTGCGGTTGTCGTGATGTGCTTGGCCCGCTTGGCGAGCGCTTCGTCGTCGGTGACGATGACCCCGCCGCCGCCGCTGGTGATGATTTTGTTTCCATTGAAGCTGAACGCACCGAGGCGGCCGAAAGTTCCGGTATGGCGTTCCTTGTAATAGCTGCCGAGCGATTCGGCGGCGTCTTCGACGAGGACGATGTTCCATGCGTCGCAGAGCGCTTGGATTTCATCGATGCGGCAGGGATGGCCGAAGGTGTGCATCGGCACGCACGCTTTGATGGTTTTTCCGGTTGTCCGGTTGACGCACCGACCCTCGATCCGTGAGCACTCCTCCTCCAGGAAAGCTCTCAGAGCGTCCGGACTCAGTCCCATCGTATCGCGGTCGACGTCGAGGAAAACGGGATCGGCGCCGCAGTAGGTGATGGCGTTTGCCGTCGCGATGAACGTCAGCGGCTGGGTGATCACTTCATCTCCCCGTTCCACTCCCGCCACGAGAAGCGCGATGTGCAGTGCAGCGGTTCCGTTGACGGTCGCGACGGCATATTTTGCCCCTACGGTACGGGCGAATTCGGTTTCGAAGCGGTCAACGAACTGCCCGACGCTGGAGACGAACGTCGAGTCGATGCATTCGTTCAGGTACGCTTTTTCGTTTCCGCCGAAACGGGGTTCGTGGAGCGCGATGAACCCTTCGTTTCGGTACAGGGTACGGATGAACTCTACGGTTTGCGTCTGCATTTACATTTTCCCGTCCAGGTATTTCCCGGTCTCTTTATGCCCAAAATCGGGGATCATCTCGAAAAAGAGGTTGACGATCTCCTCTTTCGACCAGGAGCGCCCCGCTTTCATCTTCCCGATCGTTTCGGTGAAGTGGCGCAGTTTCGCCTCTTCGTAGAGGGGATCGTTTTTGATCACCCCGAGGTTGTGGAAACGTTTCATGTCGAGCGTTTCCCTGTCGGTAAAAAACTCTTCGAAATCTTTTTCTCCCGTCGTATCGCTGGCGGTGAAAAGGCAGGGCCATTTTCCCTCATCCGGGAGTGTTTTGGCCAGTTCCCTGGCTTCGTCTTCGGTTGCGCACAAGTAAGGCTCGTATCCGAGCGCTTCGAGGTATTTTACCGCGATGTCGGCAAATGTGACGAGATGGAGCTCTTCGCTCAGTTTCGGGAAAAAGATGTCGCGGTTTTCGCCGAAGATGCACGACATCAGGCACAATTCGCCCGATTCCTCGGGGGTGACGAAATAGCGTTTGATGTCGTTGGGGGCGACGATGGGCTGGCGTTTCTGGATCCGCTGGTTAAACCCGTGGAGTAACGATCCGTCGCTGAAGGCGACGTTGGCGAAACGGGCGGTGGAGATCGGCATTTCGAGGCTGCGGCGCATCAAAAACATCTCCATGATCCGCTTGCTCGCCCCCATCATGTTGACGGGATTGGCCGCTTTGTCGGTCGAGACGCAGAAATATTTCCGGCTCCCTTTCGCGATCGACTGCCGAAGGGTTTTGTCGGTATTGAAAATATTGACGTCGCACATCCGCATCAGGGTGAACGGGTCTTTTTCGCTCCGGACGTGTTTGAGGGCCGAGAGGTTGAGGACGTAGTCGTAACGGCCGTCGGCTTCGATGAACGCGTCGTATTCGACCGAGCCGATATCGAGGGCAAACGTCTGGAAATCGCCGTCGATGTATCCGAACGAACTGCGGATGTCCCGTACCAGCTCGACCATGTTGTTTTCGCTGATGTCCACGACGTGGAGTTTGCGCGGACGGCGCTTGAAAATCTCTTTCGTCACCGCCTGGCCGATCGATCCGGCGCCGCCGATGACGAGGAACGTCGAGGAAGAGACGATCCGGGAGAGTTCCTCCTCATGCTCGGAAATGTCTTTGCCGAAGAGCTCCTTGTTCCGTCCGATCAGAGAGAGGATATTCATAACGCACCTACCGTGTAGTCGATTTCCGCGTCGGTGAGAAACGGGTTCATGGGGAGGCTCATGATTTCGTTTGCGACCGTTTCGCTGATGGGGAAATCCCCCTTTCGGTACCCAAGATAGGCAAAGCACTCCTGCAGATGGAGCGGCATCGGGTAGTGGACCGCCGTGGGGATGCCGCGGCCTTTGAGCTCCTCTTGGAGCGCATCGCGGTTACGGACCCGGATCGAGTACTGCGCGTAGACCGATGTGCGTTCGGGAGCGACGAAGGGAACGGAATGTTTGCCTCTCAGCGCGGCGTCGTATTTGCGGGCGACCTCTTGGCGCAGCGCCAGATCGGTTTCGTAATGGCGGAGCTTGACCAGCAGCACCGCCGCCTGGATCGTGTCGAGCCGGCCGCCGATACCGATGTAGCGGTGATGGTAACGCTTGCTCTGGCCATGGACGCGTAGGGAACGGATCTTTTCGGCCAGCGCGTCGTCATCGGTAAAAAGGGCCCCGCCGTCGCCGAAGCATCCCAGCGGTTTGGCGGGGAAGAAACTGGTGCAGCCGATCGGGCTCAGGGCACACGATTTTTTGCCTTTATAAGTCGCCCCGAAGCTCTGCGCCGCATCTTCGATGACGACCAGGCCGTGTTTGGAAGCGATGGCGTTGATCTCATCCATATCGGCGGTCTGCCCGTAGAGGCTGACGGGGATGATCGCACGGGTTTTGGCGGTGATTTTCTCCTCGATTTTCGAAGGGTCGATCGTGTACGTCGTTTCGTCGATGTCGACGAAGACGGGGACGGCCCCCAGGTGGGCGATCATCTCGGCGGTGGCGATAAAGGTGAAAGGGGTCGTGATTACTTCATCCCCCGGTGCGATGCCGATCCCCATCAGGGCAAGCTGCAGCGCGTCGGTTCCGCTGGAGCAGGTGATGGCGTGCTTGACGCCGACGTAGGAGGCGAGGGCGCTTTCGAGCTGCGCGACCTCTTCGCCCATGATGAAGTTGCATTTGGCCATGACGGCGTGCACCGCCGCATCGATCTCCTCTTGATAGAGGCGGTAGTGTTTTTGGAGGTTGGCGAAATCGATCGTCATGCGAGTTCCTTCAGGGAGTCGTTTTCGAGAAGGTAGCGGCTGCCGTCGAAAGGGTCGACGGCGATGTTGTTTTCATCGAAAGCCAGGGTATTGCCCGCGCGGCTCACCCATCCGATCTGTTTCGCGGGGACCCCCACCATCAGGGCGTAAGGTTTGACGTCGCGGTTGACCACCGCACCGCTTCCGATGAGGGCGTATTCGCCGATCGTGACGCCGCAGACGATCGTCGCGTTGGCCCCGACGCTGCATCCGCGCTTGAGGAGGGTTTTTTTGAACTCGTCGCGACGGACGATGAAGGCTCTGGGGTTAACGACGTTGGTAAACACCATGCTGGGACCCAGAAATACGTCGTCTTCGCACTCCACCCCTTCGTACACGCTGACGTTGTTCTGCACCTTGACGCCGTTGCCGATTTTCACCTTCGGCCCCACGACGCAGTTTTGGCCGAACGAACAGCTTTCCCCGATGACGCTTCCCGATAGGATATGGCTGAAATGCCAGATTTTGGTGTTGTCGCCGATGGTGACGTTCTCGTCGACGTAGCTGGACTCATGGGCGAAAAACGGCGCCATTATCCCAGTACCTTCCGGCAAAAAGGGTGGTATTCCCCTTCCAGCCCCAGTGCGGGAAGCTTGCGGATCGTCGAGACGATGTTGATCGAGTTGCGCGCCTCCTCCAGGCCGAAACCGCCCCCTTGCAGGATATGGCGGTAGCTCGTGGTGTGCAGGTCGGTGAACCCTTCGCTGAACTCGAACTCCTCTCCGTCTACCGTGATGCTGCGGTAGGTCGTTTTCCCCGAGGCTTTGACCTCTTCGGGGATATAGTCGTAGTTGACGCTCAGAAACCACCGTACCCGGGCGTTTTTGAGTTTCATGTACCCCGCGTTGGCGTCAGGCTGTTTGAGGTGGACGAGGTTCTCCTCGATAGGACCGAAGATCCAGCTGAGCATGTCGAAGAAATGGACCCCGATGTTGCTGGCAATTCCGCCGCTTTTGGCTTCGTCGCCTTTCCAGCTGACGAAATACCACCGCCCGCGACTCGTAAGGTAGGTAAGATCGATGTCGTACATTCGGGTCGGATCGGCTTCGAGCTCTTTGGAAATCTTGTTTTTCAGGGCAATGATCGAATCGTGCAGCCGCAGCTGGAGGATGTTGTAGACTTTTTTCCCCGTCTCCTCCTCGATCACTCTGAGCTGGTCGAGGTTGTGGGGGTTGAGGACGAGCGGCTTTTCGCAGATAGCGTGGGCGCCGCTTTTGAGGGCGAAGCGGATATGGCTGTCGTGGAGATAATTGGGGGTGGTGATCGCGATGTACTCGATCCGTTTGTCGTGTTCGCGGTGCCATTTGTCGATGAAGCGGTCGAACCGCTCGAATTCGGTAAAAAAATGGGCCTGAGGGAAATGGCTGTCCATGATCCCGATCCCGTCGTATTTGTCGAGCGCGGCGATGAGGGTGTTGCCCGTCTCCTTGATCGCCTTCATGTGGCGCGGAGCGATGTACCCCGCCGCTCCGATCAGGGCGAAGTTTTTCATCGTCACAGCCTCCACGTGGGATCGGGAACGATCCCTTTGACGTCGATGATGACCGGTTCGCCCGAACTGATGGAACGGTAATCGTCCATCCCGAGGGCCTTGAACTGCCGGTGGCCGACGGCGACGATGATCGCGTCGTAGCGTTCGCCGCTTTGGAACGGGTCGGCAATGATGCCGTGGCGGTAATGGTGTTTCTCTTCTTCGGGATCGACCCAGGGGTCGTAGACGTCGACCGCGCACCGGTACGATTTCATCTCCTCGATGATGTCGACGACTTTGGTGTTGCGCAGGTCGGGGCAGTCTTCTTTAAAGGTGACCCCCAGTACCAGGACGCGGGCATTTTTGATCTTTTTGTCCGCATCGATCATGCATTTGACCGTTTTCTCGGCGATGTATTTTCCCATCCCGTTGTTGATCTGGCGTGCGCCGAGGATCAGGTTGGGTTTATAACCCAGCTCTTCGGCCTTGAACGTGAGGTAATACGGGTCGACCCCGATGCAGTGGCCGCCGACGAGCCCCGGCTTGAGCTTGATGAAATTCCATTTGGTGGCGGCCGCCTCGATCACCTCGTTCGTATCAATCCCCATCGTGTCGAAAATCAGGGCGAGTTCGTTGATGAGGGCGATGTTGACGTCGCGCTGGGTATTTTCGATCACCTTGGAAGCTTCGGCGACCTTGATGCTGCTGGCGAGATAGGTCCCGGCGGTAATGACGCTTTGGTAGAGCTCGTCAACCTTGCGGGCGATTTCGGGGGTGCTTCCCGAGGTGACTTTGAGAATTTTTTTGACGGTATGCTCTTTATCGCCGGGATTGATCCGCTCCGGGGAGTAGCCGCAGAAAAAATCGACGTTGAACCGCAGCCCCGAAACCTTTTCGAGTTCGGGGACGCACACCTCTTCGGTCACGCCCGGGTAGACGGTGCTCTCGTAAATGACGATGTCCCCTTGTTTGAGTACCTTTCCGACGGTCTGGGACGATTTGATCAGCGGGGTAAGATCGGGGCGATTGCTCTCGTCGATCGGAGTGGGGACGGTGACGACGTAGACGTTCGCATCGGCGATATCGCGGATGTCGCAGGTATAGCTCAGACGTTCGGAGGCGGCTTTGAGCTGCGCTTCGTCGAGTTCGAGGGTGCGGTCGTAACCGCTTTGGAGCTCTTCGATCCGTCTGGGGTTGATGTCGAAACCGACAACCCGGTATTTTTCGGCAAACGCGGCCGCGAGCGGGAGCCCGACGTAACCTAATCCGATGATGGAGATGTGCAAATTTTCGGTCGCCATATGTACTCTGTTTCGTTGTGTTTAAAATAATGCTCATTATAGTCTTTTCGGACTTCATTTATTCTAAAAAAAAGGCTGGTCAACGGGGGACGATCTGGCGTATAATGGCGAAAACCAAAAAGGGACGGAATGTGCGGCGTATTCGGGATCATCGGCGACTATTCTCCCCATCAGGCGCGCGCGGCCCTGGCGCGGATTTCCCATCGCGGCCGCGATCACTGCGGCACCGTCGAAGAAGCGGGGGTGTTTTTCGCCCATCAGCGCCTCTCGATCACCGACCTGCACCCGCGTGCCCGCCAGCCGATGCGGCGCGGGAAGGTGCTGGTCAGTTTCAACGGCGAGATTTACAACCATGCGCGGCTGCGGGAAAAACTCGGGGGAGAGTGGGAAACCCGCAGCGATACGGAGGTGCTGCTGCGCGCTTACGAGGCATGGGGGATCGGATGCCTTGAACATCTGGAGGGGATGTTCGCGTTTGCCCTCCTCGATGGGGAGAAACTCTATCTTGTCCGCGACCGTTTCGGCAAAAAACCCCTCTTTTACCATCGGGGGGAGCGGGGCTTTTTTTTCGCTTCGGAGATCAAGGCGCTGAAACCTTTTCTCCCCTCGGTGCGGCTTAATTCCGAGGCGCTTCACTCGTATCTCTCCTTTCTCGCCCCCGTCGCGCCGCATACGTTTTACGAGGGGATAGAGAAGCTCGGGGCGGGGGAATGGCTGTGTTATGAGCAGGGGGAGGTGACCCGCCGGCGCTATTACACCCTGCTTGATGCCCCTTCTTCGGCGCTGAGGTCGCTGGACGAAGCGGTTGATACGCTCGACGCGCACCTTCACCGTTCGGTTGCGATGCGCCTCCCGCGCGAAGTTCCCGCCGCCGCGCTCCTTTCGGGGGGGCTCGACAGCGCCATGATCTGCGCCGTGGCGGCGTCGCAGGGGACGAAACTCCCCGTGTTTACCCTCGGCTACGACGAATACGGTGCCTACGACGAACGCTCCAATGCCGCTCAAACCGCGCGGTATCTGGGGCTGGAACACACCGAGGTGGTAATGTCGCAAAACGATTTTGACACCCACCTCGACGACATGCTCGATCATATGGACGAACCGCTCAACGACCCCGCCGCTTTGCCTCTGTACCTGCTGATGCGGCGGATTTCTTCGGAAGGATACAAAGTGGTTCTCAGCGGGGAGGGGAGCGACGAACTGTTTTTGGGATACCGGCAGTATTTCGAATACCTCGACATCGAAAACGCCGCTTCGCTGCACCATAAAAACTGGCTCAAAAAATATTTTCACGCCCACTTTTCGATGAACCGCGAGTGGGAGTGGTACAAACGGGTGTTCGACGATACGCTGCTTTTCCGCACGTCGGGGGAAAAGTTCACCGACCTGCAGCAGAACATGTTGCTGCGGCGCAATGTCCGCGACAACGAGTCGCTGCGCTTCCTCCGCCTTTACCGGGAGCTTTTCGAGGGGAGTGCCCACACCCATCCGGCGCAGTGGTACGGGTACGTCGATCTCCAAGTGTTCGTCGCCGAACATTTTCTTGCCAAACTCGACCGGGTGTCGATGGCCCATACGCTCGAAGCGCGCACGCCGTTTCTCGATCACTGCCTGGCGGAGGCGGCGTTTTCCGTCGATCCGTCGGTGAAAATCGGGGAGGGGAAAACGAAAGGGCTGCTCAAAGCGGCGGCCCGCCGCTATCTACCCGACGAAGTGATCGACCGGAAGAAAAAAGGATTTTCGAATCCCTACATGGAGTGGCTGATCGCCTCGGGGAGGATCGGCCTTATCGCCGAAGTGAACGACCAGACGGGGCTTTTCCGCCCCGAAGTGGTGGAAAAATACATCGATATGGCGCGCCGGGGACGCTTCAAGCAGCACGTCTGGGGGCTTTATGTCCTTTCGCACTGGCTGAAACGGGAGATGTTATAACGTTTTCTTTTGCTCCATCAGCAAAGCGAGTTCGAGGGTTCCGCTGATGTAATTGGCGAAAAAAGTCATGATCCCCTCGTCGGTTTCGGCGAAATCGCCGCTGTATTTGTTCAAGAGCTGGATGACGCCGATCACTTCCTGCATCGAACTGAAAATCGGGACGGCGAGGATATTGCGGGTCACGAAGCCGCTTTTTTCATCGATTTTGACCAGAAAATTGGGATGTTCGTACGGATCGTTCACCCGCTGGGCCGCCTTGGCCCTCACCGTCTCTCCCACGATGCCCGCATCGATGCCGATGGCGATCCGCCCGATGCCGTCGGAGAGCTTCGTCCAGAGCATTTTCGCGTCGTAATCGACGATGAAGATTGAACAGCGTTCCGCCCCCACGATCGCCTTGGCCTCTTCGGCGATGGTGGGGAGGGTATTCTCGATCTGCTCGAGCGAAGAGAGTTTTTTGCCGAAATCGGCGATCCGTTTGTACATTTCCAGGCTCATTCGATCCCCTTTGCCAGCAGTGTCGCTTCGTCGTCGAACAAAATGGCCAGTTCGAGGTAACCGCTGATGTAATGGGCGAAAAAGATCATGAAACGGGCATCTTCGCGGTCGAATCCCCCCTCTTTGTTCAGGAGCTGGAACACCCCGATGATTTGGCGGTTCGAATCGAAAATCGGGATTGAAGCGATGTTTTTCGTCACGAAACCCGTTTTTTTGTCGATCAGGGGGAGAAACCGGGGATCCTCGTAAGGATCGTTGACGAGCAGAGGCTTGCCCTCTTTGACCGTATGGCCGACGATCCCGTCGTCTTTGTGAACCATGATCTTCCCCGTTCCGTCGGAGAGGGTGGTCCAGAGCATCTGGATTTTGGGATTGTAGACGAAAATCGAGCACCGTTCGGCACCGATGGCCTGCTTGGCGTATTCGGAGATCATCGGAAGCCCCTCTTGCAGGGAAGGGCGGTTGAGCAGCGCACGGCCGAATTCGGCAAGCGCGCTGTACGACGGTGCTGGGGTCATGCATGCTCCTTGGGTAAACGTTGGTAATCGTATCAGGACGAAGCTAAAAAAAAACTCAATGGGTAAGACAGAAAAACGGGAGAGACGAAAAATCAGGTTGGGAAAAGACGAATGTCGCCGAAGGAGCTTCGGCCCCTTCGGCGTCGAAAGAATATCTTAGAGGTTGTGCGCTTTTTTGTACTCGACGATCATCGCGTACGCTTCGTCTTTGAGAAGCAGTTTCTCTTTTTTGAGTTTTTCGATTTCGAGATCACTCATCGGAACTTCGCCGTTTTCGGCTTTGGCGATCTGGTCGTCAAGTTCGTTGTGGCGGTCGAAAATTTTCAAAAAGTGGGCATTCGCCGCATCGTTTTGTTTCATATGGGTGATGATGTCGCGGTATTCGTGTAGCATCGGGATTCCTTATCGGATGGATTTTCGAAATTTTACCACTTCTTATTTTAAAATACGCGGAAGGGTGATCCCCTCTTGCCCCTGATACTTTCCGCTTTTGTCTTTATAGCTCGTTTCGCACATTTCGTCACCCTGCAAAAACAGTACCTGGGCGATCCCCTCGTTGGCATAGATTTTGGCGGGAAGCGGGGTCGTGTTGGAGATCTCGATCGTGATGTGCCCTTCGAATTCGGGTTCGAAAGGGGTTACGTTGACGATGATGCCGCAGCGGGCGTAGGTCGATTTCCCCAGACAGATCGCCAGGACGTCGCGGGGGATTTTGAAATACTCCACCGTGCGGGCGAGGGCAAACGAGTTGGGGGGGACGATACAGACGTCGCCGGTGAAATCGACGACGTTCGCATCGTCGAAATGTTTGGGGTCGACGACCGTCGAGTTGAGGTTGGTAAAGATCTTGAACTCGTTGCTCACCCGGATGTCGTAACCGTACGAACTAAGCCCGTAACTGACGACGCCGACGCCGACCTGATCTTCGCAAAAAGGGGTGATCATCTCCTCTTTGAGCGCTTTTTCCCGAATCCATCCGTCGCTTTTAAGACCCATGCTATATCCGTTGTTAAAATAATTTGTGGTAGTATAGCACATCTCTTACCCTACTTTTAGGAGCTTTTTTCGATGGATATGAAACAAATCAAAAGCCTTTTGCAAGAGTTTGACGCCAGTACTCTTTCAAAATTGAAAATCACTCAGGACTCTTTTTCAATCGAACTGGAAAAAAACACGGGTGTCGTTGCGGCACCGGTTATGGCGGCCGCTCCCGCGGCGGTTGCGGCGGCTCCGGTTGCGGCGGTTGCCCCTTCGGCACCGGCTGAAGCGGCGGCTCCGGCGGCGGCCCATACGGGCGACATGATCGTTTCTCCGATGGTAGGGACATATTACGCGGCCCCTTCGCCCGATTCGGCTCCGTTTGTCAAAGTCGGCGACCGCATCAAAAAAGGGCAGGTCATCGCAATCCTCGAAGCGATGAAAATCATGAACGAGCTCGAAGCCGAATTCGATTGCAAAATCGTCAGCGTCCTCGTTTCCGACGGTCAGGCGGTTGAATACGATATGCCACTTTTCGCGGTCGAGAAACTCTAATCATGGCGGAAATCAAACGTATTCTTGTGGCCAACCGGGGTGAAATCGCCCTGCGTGCCATCCGTACCATCAAAGAGATGGGTAAAGAAGCGGTCGCCGTCTATTCGACGGCCGATAAAGACGCCTCTTACCTGAAGCTTGCCGACGCGGCGATCTGCATCGGGGGGGCACCCAGCTCCCAGAGCTACCTGAACATCCCCTCCATCATCGCCGCCGCCGAAATCAGCGGATGCGACGCCGTTTTCCCCGGATACGGGTTTTTGAGCGAAAACCAGCACTTCGTCGAAATCTGTACCCATCACGGGATCAAATTTATCGGACCGACCCCCGAAGTCATGGTGATGATGTCGGACAAATCGAAAGCCAAAGAGGTGATGATCGCCGCGGGCGTTCCGGTTGTTCCGGGGTCTGACGGTGCGATCAAAGACATCGCCGAGGCCAAGGTGCGTGCCAAAGAGGTCGGTTACCCGGTCATCCTCAAAGCCGCCGCCGGCGGCGGCGGGCGCGGAATGCGGGTCGTCGAAGACGAGAGCTATATCGAAAATGCGTTCCTTGCGGCCGAAGCCGAGGCGATCAGCGCCTTCGGAGACGGCACGATCTACATGGAGAAATTCATCAAAAACCCCCGTCACATCGAGGTGCAGGTGATCGCCGACAGCCACGGCAACGTTCTGCACATCGGGGAACGCGACTGTTCGATGCAGCGCCGCCACCAGAAGCTCATCGAGGAGTCCCCCGCGATCGCCCTGACTCCCGAAGTGCGTGCGGAGCTTCACGCCTCGGCGGTTCGCGCGACCAAGTACATCAAATACGAAGGGGCGGGTACGTTCGAATACCTCCTCGATGCCGATAAAAACTTCTATTTCATGGAGATGAATACGCGCCTTCAGGTCGAGCACTGCGTCTCCGAGATGGTCAGCGGCCTCGACCTGATCGAGATGATGATTCGTGTCGCCGAAGGGGAGGCACTCCCTCCGCAGGAGAGCGTCGTGCTCACCGGCCATTCGATCGAGTGCCGCATCACGGCGGAGGACCCCGTCAAATTCCTCCCCTGCCCCGGAAAGATCACGCAGTGGATTGCCCCGGGAGGACGCAACGTGCGGATCGACACCCACGCGCATGCGGGATACATCGTTCCCCCGACGTATGATTCGATGATCGGAAAACTGATCGTTCACGGCAAAGACCGCAATGATGCGATCGAGCGGATGCACCGCGCGCTGAGCGAGTTTACCATTACCGGGATCAAAACGACAATCCCTTTCCATCTCAAAATGATGAAAAACCCCGATTTCGTATCGAACAACTTCGATACCAAATACCTCGAGCGCTACAACGGCTAACGCCGGCGCCCGCTTTTCCTCACCCCTTTTTTACTCTTTTTTACGTAAATTTTACAATTTTGCAGTAACCTGATAGGATAGATTATGATTCTTGAATAAAGGGTGTCAATGAAGAACTGGAGTATCTCCCAAAAGGTCCATATTCCGCTTGTGGCGTCGATTGCGATCGGGTTTGTGATCGTACTGCTCAATTACTGGGTATCGGTCGATCAGATCCGCGAAAACGTCTACGCGGCGCAGAGCAAAGAGATGACGACCGTGTATGAAGAAGCGATCGAAGCGAAGAAAAACGTCGGGATCACCAATGCGATCAGCATTTCCAAAAACAGTGCGGTCGTCGGCGGCCTGGCCTCGGAAAATCGCGAACAGACGTTGGCGAGCCTCAAATCGCTTTCCAAAGAGTTCAAGGAAAACACCAAGTTCGGCAACATCAAGATACACGTCCATGACCGTGACGTGCGCAGCTTCCTCCGGGCGTGGAAGCCTGACAAATACGGCGACGACCTTTCGGGATTCCGTAAAACGATCCTAGCCGTCAAGGAGACGCGCAAGCCTCTGGTCGCAATCGAGATCGGGGTTGCGGGACTCGAGCTTCGCGGGATCGCTCCGATCACGTCCAATGGCGAGTACATCGGCTCGGTGGAGTTCATGCAGGGGCTTAATTCGGTGGTCAAGGACCTGCGCCAGAACTTCGGAACCGAAGTGATCGTCGCGATCGACAACCGACATCTCGATACCGCCAACGAGCTTGAAAAAGCGCCTAAGGTGGGCAGTGCCCATACCCTGGCGGTGAAAGAAGACGTTGTCGACAAATCGTTTCTCGCCGAGCTTGGATCGGCTACGTTCGACCCTGCCTCAGGTCCTTTCGTGACCGAAGGCTATTACGTCACCCCGATCGCGATCAGCGATTTTTCGGGGGAGCGGATCGGGTATGCGTTTTCGGGCAAAAAACTCGAAACGGTCGAAGCGCTGGTCAATGAATCGGAAAATTCGCTTCTGCGGCAGGTCGTCATCATGGCGCTCGTCGACGTCGTGATCCTCTTTTTGCTCATCGCGATCATCCGTCGCGCCGTTACGGGACCGATCGAGCACCTCGATGAGATCGCGCAGGAACTTGCCAGCGGCGATGCGGACCTGAGCAAACGGCTGCGCGTCACCTCGCGCGACGAGATCGGCAAGGCGGCGGAGAGTTTCAACGTCTTTATCGAAAAAGTCGAGGCGATCGCGCGCGAAGCTCAACAGCAGGCGGCCGAAGCCTCCGAGGCGAAAGCCCGTACCGAAGAGCAGGTGCGCAAGATTCAGATGTCGCTCGCACTTGCGCACGGCATGATCGGCGGAACGATCGACAATGCCGGAAGTCTGCGCAACAGCCTCGAGAGCAGCATTGAAGATCTCAACGACGTCAATGCCCTCAATGCCGAAACCGGGGTGGTCGTCGATCAGGTGAGTGCGCAGACCGATGCGATTATGGCGAGTATGACCGACATTACCGAAATGATCAACGACTCGCGGGAGAATTCCGAACAGCTCAACCACAATGTCAGCGAAATCTCCAACGTCATCACCCTGATCAAGGATATCTCCGACCAGACGAACCTTCTGGCGCTTAATGCCGCGATCGAAGCGGCGCGTGCCGGCGAGCACGGCCGCGGATTCGCCGTCGTCGCCGACGAGGTGCGCAAACTGGCCGAGCGGACCCAGAAAGCGACCAGCGAGGTGGAAGCGAACATCAGCGTCCTCAAGCAAAATTCGGTCGGGATGCTCGAAAACAGCGAACGGGTCGAGGAATATGCCGTCGATTCCGCCCGCAGACTCGACGAGTTCAAACAGGTGATGACCCGCCTGATCGAAAACGTCGAAAAAATCAAGCAGGACAACCAGACGATCAGTCACGAGATTTTCACCAATATGGCCAAAATCGATCATATGATCTTCAAGGCGCATGCTTACGAAGCGGGATTCGAAGGGAAATCTTCACACGCTTTCGGGGACCACCACGGATGCGCGCTCGGGCAGTGGTACGAACAGGGGGACGGGAAAACGGTCTTCGGCGGTACCGATGCGTACGGACGCATGAGCGGTCCGCACAAAAAAGTTCACGACGAAATCCGAAAAGCGATGGAACTGCTGGAAAAAGAGAGCGAGGGACGGGATGAAAAGATCATCGCCTGCTTCGAGGAAGCCGAAAAAGCAAGCCGCGAACTCTTCGCGATACTCAACGACATGGTGAAGGGGTAAACCCCCTTCGCGTCATTCGGGAAGGCGGAGCACCTTGATGTCGGCGCTGAGGCGCAGCCGGGTGAAATAGTCGTTGAGGACCTGGTTCCGTTTTTCGGCCAGGATCGCGTTGGCGATTTCGGGGCGGACCGAATCGAGGTTTTCGGTCACGACGTTGATTTTGTCTTTCATGTAAAACGCCATAAAGCCGTTTTTGCCGTTGGGGAGGATCGGCCCGAAATGCCCTTCGGGGATTTTGTTGAGGATCTGGGCCAGCTGGGGGTGTATTGCCCCAAAAGCGATCGTTTCGTCTTTGCTGCGGACGTTGGGCACTTCGCGCATCGGATCGGCAATTTTGGCCTGCAGCGACTGCTGCGAATCGGCGACGTAGGTCGTCACTTCGAAACTTTCGGGGCGGGAAAACTCATCCAGGTGCAGCTGGTAGTATTCGGCCTCTTCCTCACTCGTGGGTTGACCCATTTTCGAAAAAGCGATGCTCTGATAGAGTTTTTGCCCTTTGAGCGTCTCTTCCACTTTCGTTTTGAGCTCTTTCTCACCGATTCCGCGCACCGTCTGCATCGCGTTTAGAAACTGCTCCACCGAAAGATTGTTCTGAGCCGCCATGCGGGCGATCTCTTCGCTGACTTCGGCCGGGGTGACCGTGATTTTTTTCTCCTGCGCTTCGAGCTGTTCAAGTTTTTTGCGGATCAGGGTGTCGGCACTTTGTTTGGCATTTGTGCCGCTTTGTTTCATCTCCTGTTCGATCTCATAGAGGGTGATCGGGCTGTTTTTGACCAAAACGCTCACGCCCCCGACGGGAGCGCTCCATAAAAAGGTGGCCAACACTGCCGAAAGGGTAAGGGAACGCATCGAATCTCCTGGGTCAAAGTTGTTCTATTTTACCCGCTTTTAACATAGCCTTAACTAAAATCTCGCCATTGTTTCAAAAAGGATTGTCGATGGTTGTGACCAGATTTGCCCCCAGCCCCACCGGATATTTGCATATCGGCGGTTTGCGCACCGCGTTGCTCAGCTACCTGTGGGCGCGACGCAACAACGGAAAGTTTCTGCTGCGGATCGAAGACACCGATTTCAGCCGTAACGACGAAGCGGCGGCGCGTGCCATCGTCGAAGCATTCAAATGGGTCGGATTGGAGCATGACGGGGAGATCGAATACCAGTCTTCGCGCCTCGCGATCTATCAGGAGTATGCCCAGAAACTTCTGGACGAGGGGAAAGCCTATCGCTGCTACATGTCCAAAGAAGAGCTCGAAGCGCTTCGCGAAGAGCAGACCGCACGCAAAGAACGGCCTAAATACGACAACCGTTACCGCGATTTTACCGGCACCCCTCCCGAAGGGCGCGAAGCGGTCATCCGGATCAAAGCCCCGCTGAGCGGAACCCTTACCGTGCGTGACGGGGTCAAAGGGGATGTCGTCTTCAACGTCGAAGACATCCTGGACGATTTCATCATAGCCCGTGCCGACGGAACGCCGACGTACAATTTCGTCGTCGCGGTCGACGACGCGCTGATGGGGGTCACCGACGTCATCCGCGGGGACGACCATCTCTCCAATACCCCCAAACAGATGGTGGTTTACGAGGCACTGGGGTTTGCCGTTCCGAAGTTCTACCACGTTCCGATGATCCACAACAGCGAAGGGAAAAAACTCTCCAAACGCGACGGTGCGACCGACGTCATGGCGTATAAAGATCTGGGGTATCTTCCCGAAGCGCTGCTTAATTTCCTCGTCCGGCTGGGATGGAGCCACGGGGACCAGGAGATCTTCTCTCTCCCGGAGATGCTGGAACTCTTCGATCCCAGCGACATCAACCGTTCGGCATCGGTCTATAACGTCGAAAAACTCGACTGGCTCAATGCCCACTACATCAAAAACACCCCCAACGACAAGCTGTGCGAGCTGCTTGAATTCCACGGGGTGATGCTGGTCAGCCACGACAAGCGCGAAATTCTCCTCGATGCGGTCAAAGAGCGTTCCAAAACCCTCGTCGAGATGGCGGCTCTCATCAACGAGATCATCAACCGTCCGGCCGACTTCGACGAAGCGGCGATGAAAAAAGCCTATAAGGAGGAGAGCCCCGAAATCCTCCGTACGTTCGCCGCCGCCCTTAAAGCCTCCGAGGCGCTCCATCTCCCCAGCGACTACCACCACGTGATGGATCAGGTGGTCGCTCAGATGGGGATCGGATTCGGCAAAATCGGTCAGCCGCTTCGCCTGGCGCTGATGGGACGCCTGGCGGGCCCGGGTCTGGACAGCGTGATGGCGATCATCGGGCTGGACGAAACCCTCGCGCGCATCGACGCGCTTCTTCAGCGGTAACGAATCTCCCGCAGGCTGGGGGAGAGGTTTCTCTCCTTCGCTTCCTTCACAAACCTTTTCAAGCCTCTTTTCTCTTTTTCGCCGACGCGGTAGCTGATGTAGGTCAGATAATGGGTGATCTGTTTGGGCGTCAGCCCGCTTTTGCGGGCGGCTTCGTTCAAAATGTAGTACGGAATGCGGATTCTGGTTTTGACGAATGCGCGACTGAGGCGCTTGAGCTCGTCGGGGTGCTCATGGGTGCATAAAAGGGCAAAGACAAAAGGGAGCCCCGTTTTCTCGTGCCAGAGCCCGCCCAGATCGGAGTGTTCGCCGCCGCCGTAGTAATAGCGCAGCGCCTTGTCCCCGATCAGCACTTCCCCGTCGGTTCCGAGTATCTGGGAAAGACGGTTGGAGGTCGCCGAATCGGCATCTTTTTTGAGGGTGTTCGAGGGGAGGGAGAGGACGCTCAACACCTCTTTTTGCGCCACGATCCCGACGCCGAAATGGCGACAGTTTTTGGCGGTGATGCTCGAGATGAACGCCGCGTCGATCCGCCGCATGGCAAAATCGCGGTTAAGGGCCGAGGGGACCCCCCGGTGGTAGTGGAGAATCTGATGGAACCGGAGCGTCCGTGCGTAGCGTTTGATAAAAACGTGGAAGGGCAAAAGGTTCAAAAAATCGATTTTTCCGAAGATCACGGGGGTCCCTCTTGTGGAATCAAAAAAATATTATACTAATCCAAGGCTAACAAAGCTCTGTTAGCTCTCTTTCGATATAATTGGCCCCAAACGATACCGCCCAAAAGGGAAATCATCATGGTCACCATCGAATTTCTAGGACCCATCGCAAAGGCTCCGCTGAGTCTTGAGGCCGCATCGCTGCGCGACGTCGCCGATGCGCTGAAAAACGACGCGGATGTTTCGGACTGGCTCGAATCATGTGCCGTTGCGGTCAACGACGCCCTCGTCGCAACGCTGGATACGCCGCTTCAGCCGGGAGACAAAGTGTCGCTTCTCCCGCCGGTTTGCGGAGGCTGATGTGCTCGAACTCTACGACGGTCCTCTCAACGTTCCCGAAATCCTGACCCGCTGGTATGCGGAGGAATCGGCAAACAATTACGGCGCCTACATCCCTTTTGTCGGAACGGTGCGCGAAGAAGACGGTATCGAAGGACTCAGTTTCGACGTCTACGAACCGATACTCGCATCGTGGTTCGATGCGTGGAGAGCCAAAGCCGCTCCGATGGGGGCAACCCTCAAAATGGCCCACAGCCGGGGGGACGTGATGGTACACGAATCGTCCTACATCGCCGCCGTGTTTTCCCCTAAACGCCGCGTCGCGCTGGAGACGATCGAAGCGTTCGTCGAAGACTTCAAGGCTTCCGCGCCGATCTGGAAATACGATCTTAAAAACGGCGAACGCCTCTACGCCCGTGACCGATCGACCCCGATTCAGGGTTCGGGCCTTCTGGGGGGAAAATCGTGAGTATGATCTCGTACGAGACGTCGCAGAACATGCTCTCGCTGCTGGGAGTGGGGAGCGTTCGGAGCGAGCGGGTTTTTCTCAGTCATGCGCTGGGCCGCATTCTGGCCGAGGACATTGTAGCGTCTGAGGATTATCCCGCCCATCCGACCTCGGCGATGGACGGTTATGCGATCCGGCATGCCGATCTGGCCGAATTCGACACCCTTGTAATCGAAGGGGACAATCCGGCCGGTAGCGAAAAAATCGGCAGCGTGATCGCCGGGATGTGCATCAAGACGTTTACCGGTTCGTTGATGCCCGAAGGTTCCGATACCCTGATCCCGATCGAAAACGTACGGGTGAGCGAAGGGGAAATCGTGATCGAAAAACCGGTTCCGATCGGGTTTGCCGTTCGTCCGGTAGGGGAAAGTTACCGCTGCGGTGAAACCCTTATCGAACGGGGGACCCGTCTGGGATTTGCCCAGATCGGTGTCCTGGCGGGAATCAACCGTGTGATGGTAAGCGTCGCGCAGCGCCCGAAAGTGGCCGTATTGGCCACCGGAAGCGAAATCCTCGATATCGGGGAAGAGTCGCGTCATGCCGGGCAGATCCGCAGCTCCAACAGTTATACCCTCCAGGCCCTCATCGAGCAGTCCGGGGGAGAATGCGTTCAGCTGGGAATCGTAGGGGATGACAAAAAAGCGATTGAGCAGCGGTTCGAAGAGGCGCTTCGCTCTGCCGATATCGTCGTGACGACGGGGGGAGTGAGCGTCGGGGATTACGATTTTGTCAAGCATATCATCCCTCGGCTGGGAGCCGATGTGATCTTCAAGGGGGTCAACATCAAGCCCGGACAACACGTGCTGGTCGCGCAGCGCGGCGAGAAATTCATCGTCGCACTCCCCGGCTTCGCCTACTCCTCGACGGTGACGTTCATCCTGTACGCCGCTCCGCTGATTGCGCGGATGAGCGGGGTCGAAAACCCGTTCGAGCCGATTGAGGCGACCCTGAAGACCACGTTTGCGAAGCGTTCGAACAAAAGCGAATTTGCCGCATGCAACCTGACTTTTTCCGACGGGCGCTACTGGGTCGATTTCGAAGGGAAAAAGAGCGGAAGTTCGGCGATTCTGACCAATCTGCTTGGGAATTCGGGACTGATGATCTGCGGTGAAGAGGACAGCGAACTCGAAGCCGGAACGCAGGTCCGCGTTATTAAACTCTAAAGCGCTCACCCGGGTCAATCCGGGCATCAACGCGTTGAGAAAAGGGCGATGCCCTCCTCCTTTATTTGACGATCTTCATTTTAATCTCTTCTTCATTCACCTTGTCTTTGCGATATTTTACCGCTACGACGTTTTCGGTTTCGTTGATGTACCATTCGGCGATATGCTCATGCTCCAGCGCGTTCAGTTTCTCCATGTCGACCTGACCGGCGGGGAGAAAAAGGTGTGAATAGCGGTGTGGATTGGCCATTTTAAAGGTCCACAGCAGCCACAGCGTCGTGACGACGACGAGTGCCGCCGCAAACGTTTCGCGACCGCCGTACTGCAGCGCGAGCCCCGCGACCGCCCCCCCGATGAACGTCATCAGGTAGGCAAACCCGTTGGCGATCCCCAGTGCGGCCCCTTTTTGGTGGACGCGGGCAAATTTGCTGATCATCGACTGCACCAGCGGTTCCATCATGTTGAAGGCGATGAAAAACGCCACGACGCCCAGAACGAATTCCCACCCTTTGGTCGCGAATCCCATAAGGGTGAACGAAACGATGAACAAGACGATCGAGACCAGAAAGATTTCACGGGGTTTGTTGTGCTTTTCGCCGAAAACCGCCGCAGGTCCCATAGCCACGAGACCCGCCAAGAGTGCCGGGAGATAGACTTTCCACAATTCGGCCTTGTCCCATTCGAATCCGTAGCCCTTCTGGGTCAGGAGAATCGGGATCAGAACGAACGCGACGGTCATCAGCCCTTTTTGCATCCCGTTGATAATGATCATATTGAGGAGATTCTTGTCGCCGAGGATGTCGCGCGTCGTCGTTTTGGAGTGATAGATATGGCGTATGCGCGGCGGTGTGGGAACCTTGGTGAAGAGGATCACCATCGAAACGATCGCGAGGGCCGCCGTGATCCAGAAAAGGGAGGCGAACCCCGCCTGCGCGGCGATGACGGGTCCAAGCGCCATGGCCGCGGCAAAACTGATCGCAATGGTCCCCCCCATCAGTGCCATCGCTTTCCCGCGCTGCTCTTCGTGTACCAGGTCGCTGATCATGGCGGGGATAACCGCGCCGATCGCGCCCGCTCCCTGGAGAAAACGTCCGATCATCAGGGTATAGATGTCGGTGCTGACCGCACAGATGATCGATCCGACCAGAAAGATCACCAGCCCCAGCAGAAGGGTCGGTTTGCGTCCCAGCCGGTCGCTCATTGTCCCGAAAGGGATTTGGAAAATCGCCTGCGTCAGGGCGTATCCGCCGACGATGACCCCGATCAGAAACGGGGTAGCCCCTTCAAGATGAAGGGCATAGGCCGAGAGGACCGGCAGGACGAGAAAAAGACCGAAAAAGCGCAGGGAGAGAATTGCCGAGAGGGGTAAAACCGTTTTAAACACGTTATGACCTTAGTTCCGCTAAAATTTTTGCCATTATAGTACATTTGCGGATGAGGCGAATCGCACCGCTCTCATCGCTAAGTCTTCTCTAAGGAATCGGAATGAAAATCGTTTTGGCTACCTCGAACAAAGGAAAAGTGCGCGAAATCGTCGAACTGCTGCACGATCGCGAAGTGTTCCCCTATACCGATCTCATGGAAGGGTTCGAGATCGTCGAGGACGGTGAAACGTTTGCCGCCAACGCCCTGATCAAGGCACGCGCGGTCTATGCGGCGCTGGGCGATGCAGACGCCGTCGTGATCGCGGACGACAGCGGGATCAGCGTCGATGCGCTGGGAGGGGAGCCGGGAATTTACAGTGCCCGCTACGGCGGCGAAAACGCCACGGACAAAGATAACCTGAACAAGCTGGTCGAAGCGCTCCGGGCCAAAGGGATCGGCGAATCCAAAGCCCACTACACCGCCGCCATCGCCGTCGTCTCCCGGGAGGGGGAGCGATGTGTGCACGGGTGGATGCACGGCCGCGTCATTACCGCGCCGCGGGGAGAGAACGGGTTCGGATACGATCCGATGTTTATCCCCGAAGGGTTCGGCCAAACGCTCGGCGAACTCCCCGATGACGTCAAGAAAGGGCTGTCACACCGCTCGCAGGCGCTTTCTTTGGCAAAGATCCTGATCGATCAGATCAAATTCCTGAGACGTTAGGCCGGAAGCTCCGTAATCAGATAGAAGAAAACCAACCCGACGACGATCCGGTAAATCGCAAAGGGGACGAAGGTGTGGCGACTGACAAAGGTGACGAACGCCTTGACGGTCGCCAGTGCGAAGACGAACGCCGTGATAAACGCGATCGAGAGCATCGACCAGTCCTCGACGACCATTTCGTTGCGGTGTTTGAGGAGGTCGTAGGCGGTGGCGATCACCATCGTCGGGATCGCGAGCAAAAACGAAAACTCCGCCGCGCTTTTACGGCTCAGCCCCATAAAAAGGCCGCCGATAAGGGTGGCACCCGAACGGCTCGTCCCGGGAATCATTGAAAGGCTCTGGAAAATCCCGATCGTAAACGCCTCTTTAAAGGTGAGTTCCGAGACATCTTTTCCCGCATCGATCGGTTCGTTCCGGCGGAGGTATTCGATGATCAGGAAGACGATTCCCCCCGCAACGAGCATGATACTGACCGTTTCGACCCCGAAAAGGGCCTTGATCTGTTTGTAGAACAAAAACCCCAAAACCCCCGCGGGTAAAAACGCGACGGCGATTTTGAACCAGAGCATCCGGTCTTGCAGGAGGCGCTGGGTGTAGAGGAATAAAACGGCGAGGATGCTGCCCAGCTGAATCGAGACTTCGAACGCTTTATGGGCGTTCGTCTGCTCGAGACCCAGCAGGTGCGAAGCGAGGATCAGGTGTCCGGTCGAAGAGATCGGAAGGAACTCGGTCACCCCTTCGAGGGCTCCGAGCAAAAGTGCGTCAAACAGTGTCATTCAAACTCTTTCATTTCTTTTGAGGGAATTTTAGCTTAAACCTCCCCTAACTTCCCTTTGGCTATAATATCGCTATTTTGCACTCCGAGTAAGGATAGACTCTATGTTACTTTTTACCCCCGGCCCAACCCCGGTACCCGAATCGGTACGTATCGCGATGGCGGGCGAAACGCTCCACCACCGAACCCCTGAATTCGAAGCGATTTTCGAACGCACCCGCGCACTGCTGTTCGAGCTTATGGGGATGGATGAGGTCTTGATGCTCGCTTCTTCGGGAACGGGCGCGATGGAGGGGGCCGTAATCAACCTGGCCCACTCCAAACTCCTCTCGATCAACTCCGGAAAATTCGGTGAGCGTTTCGGGAAAATTGCCCTCGCCCACGGGATTGCGAACGTCGAGATAAAACACGAATGGAATACCCCCGCGAGCGTCGAGGAAGTAAAAGCGGCACTCGCCGCCAACCCCGATATCGACGCCATCGCGATCCAGATCTGTGAGAGTGCGGGCGGTCTGCGCCACAGCGTCGAGGAGATCGCCGCGGCGGTCAAAGCACACAACCCTTCCATCATGGTGATTGCTGATGGCATCACGGCGGTCGGGGTTGAAAAAATCGACGTAAGCAATATCGACTGTCTCATCTCGGGCAGCCAGAAAGCGTTGATGCTCCCTCCGGGACTTGCCATCATGGGGCTCTCTAACGCCGCCATCGAAAAAATCGGTGCGGGCAAAGGGTACTACTTCAACCTCGCGACCGAGATCAAGAACCAGCGTAAGAATACCACCGCATGGACGGCGGCGACAACGCTGATTATCGGGCTCGAAAGCGTCCTCAACCGTATCAAGGCCGAGGGGGGACTAGAGAAGCTTTACGCCGATACCGCCGCACGCGCGAAAGCGACCCGCGCCGCGATGGAAGCGATCGGGCTGCATCTGTACCCCGCACGTCCGGCCGATTCGATGACGACGGTGGACGATGCGGAGGCCAAAACGATCCGCTCGATCCTCAAAAAAGAGCTCGGGGTCAACGTAGCGGGCGGACAGGACCATATCAAGGAACTGATTTTCCGTATCAACCACATGGGGCTGATCGCCCCGTACGAAGCGGCATGGGTCGTCAACGGCGTGGAACTTGCACTGGCCAAAATGGGCCGCCGCCCTTATGACGGAACGGCCAACCGTGTTTTCAATACCGTTTACTTCGGGCTCTGATCGTTATGGTTTTTGAACACGAAATCCCCGAAGGCTCGAAGCTCTATTTCGCCGGCACGGCCAAAACGAAGCGCCGTATCGAAAATACCGCCAGCGAAGTACTCAGCGAAGCGGGGTTTGAAGAGATCCTTACCCCGTTGTTTTCATATCATCAGCACATGAGTGTCTGCGATCAGCGCGAGTTGATCCGGGTCAATGACAGCGAGAATCATCCGATCAGCCTGCGGGCCGATTCCACGATCGACGTCGTTCGGATCGTCAACAAACGCCTGGGCGGCAACACCGAGCATAAAAAATGGTTTTACATCCAGCCGGTCTACCGCTATCCGGCCAATGAGCAGTATCAGGTCGGGGTCGAGATCATCGGCGAACCGAACCTTTCCGCTGCACTGACGCAGGCGACGCGGATTGTGAAAAAACTGGGCATCGCACCGCTGTTGCAGATTTCGAACATCAATATTCCGCGTATTCTTTCGGAGACGCTCGAACTGGAACTCGATGATTTCCGCCACGTCAACATCGAAAAGTTTCTCGCTCTGAAAATCGAATGGCTGACGCGCCTGGTTTATCTCCAGCACCCCGACGAAATCGATGCGGTTGTCGCAATCGTTCCCGACGCGATCAAAGCGGAGTTGCTCAAAATCAAGGAACTGTGCGCGGAGCTTGATTATCCCAACGTCGTCGTGGCGCCGTTGTATTACGCCAAAATGCTTTATTACGACGAGCTTTTTTTCCGGGTTATCGAAAAAAATGAAACGTATGCCATGGGCGGGCGCTACAAAAGCGACGAAACCGTTTCGGTCGGTTTTGCCATTTACACCGATGCGTTGATCGACGCATTACACCAATAAAGATAGGATTTACATGAAAGCGGATTTAATCGTAGGAATTCAGTGGGGAGATGAAGGAAAAGGGAAAATCGTCGATTTGCTGGCACAGCAATACGACGTCGTCGCCCGCTATCAGGGGGGGCACAATGCCGGGCACACGATCGTCGTCGACGGCAAAACCCATGCCCTGCACCTGATCCCCTCGGGGATTTTGAACCCCGACGCGGTCAACATCATCGGAAACGGTGTCGTCGTTTCCCCAGAAGCGCTCATCAAAGAGATGAAGCAGTTTGAGAACCTTCTGGGACGTTTGTACGTATCCGAATCGGCCCACATGATCCTGACGTTTCACACGCTGATCGACCAGGCCAAAGAAAAGCTGCGCGGTGAAAAAGCGATCGGTACCACCGGCCGCGGTATCGGACCTGCTTACAGCGAAAAAATCGCCCGCGCGGGATTCCGCCTCGGCGAATTGCGGGATGTGGAGGCGCTGACTTCGCGCGTTATGGAGTACTTTGTCCAGAACAAAGCGATTTTCGAAGCGCTCTCTATCGAATTGCCATCGCGTGAAGAGCTGGTGGCCGAATTGAACGGCTATGCAGAAAAACTGGTTCCGTTCCTCGCCAACACGACCCAGATGGCGTGGAAAATGATGGATGAAGGGAAAAAGATCCTTTTGGAAGGGGCGCAGGGGACGATGCTCGACATTGACCACGGAACCTATCCCTACGTTACAAGCTCCTCGACGATTTCGGCCGGAGCATGTACGGGTCTGGGAATCAACCCCAAAGACATCGGTAAAGTGACGGGGATCGTCAAAGCCTACTGCACCCGCGTCGGTAACGGCCCTTTCCCGACCGAAGACCACGGTGAAATCGGTGAGAGACTGCGTCAGCAGGGACACGAGTTCGGCACTACCACCGGGCGTCCCCGCCGCTGCGGATGGTTCGATGCGGTAGCCTGCCGCTACGCCAGCCGCCTCAACGGGTGTGACGAACTTGCCATCATGAAGCTCGACGTTCTGGACGGATTCGATGAAATCCAGGTGTGCGTAGGCTACGAAGTTGACGGCAAAGTGATCGACTACCTGCCGATCGATCTTGAAAACGTCAAACCGGTCTACCAAACGTTCCCGGGATGGAAGAGCACCGTCGGCGTCCGCTCTTTTGATGCTCTCCCCAAAGAGGCGCAGGAGTATCTCAAAGCGCTCGAAGCGTTTACCGGAACCAAGATTGGCATGATCTCGACATCGCCCGACCGGAACGATACCATTACGTTATAACGACCGCGACAAGGAGCCGTTATGGGAAAATCGCGTTACGAGCCTCTGGTCAAACTGAAAAAAAAGAATCTCGAAGAGGCCGAACGCGCCCTGATCGCGGCGAATAACGAAGTCGCTGGGGCCAGCCACAGCCTCAACCGCGCTTATGAAATCCTTGCCACCCTCCACCTCCCCCAAAGCGGCTCCGTCCGCGACCTTTCCCAGGCCAAACTGATGATCCGGACCCAGCACGAGACTATCGAACGGTGTAAAACGGCTCTGCAGGAGGCTGAGGAAAAACAGCGTATGATGCGCGAACGGTTTAACGTCTCACGGATCGAATTCGAGAAGTTCAGCTATCTCGAAGTGCAGGAAGTAAACGCCAAGATCAAAAAAATCAAGGCGCAAGAAGCTAAAATGCTTGACGAAATCGGCACACTAACCTATAAAAGAGATAACAAATGAAACCTTTCTGGATCGTATCGATACTCGCATCAGCGGTATTCGCCGCCCCGAATACCAAGTCGTACGAGTGTACGAAAATCTTTGAAGACCGTAAAAACGAACTGCTCGTCGAACTCGAGCGGATCGACGAGCAGCGCCAGTCGCTCGACGCGCTCAAGCGGGCGACCGAAGACCTCCTCCGTAAAAAAGAGGCGATGATCAAAGGGAAAGACACCAAGGTGGACCAGAAACTGGCCGAGATCAAGGCCAAGGAAGCCTCGGTGAAAAAGATGCTCGAGCAGAACAAAAAAGTGCTCGACGAGATCAAGCAGCTCAAAGCCGACAAAGTTTCCCAGACATTTGCCAAAATGAAGCCCGCCGCATCAGCGCAGATTCTATCGCAAATGAGTGCCGACGAAGCCGCCGGGATCATGAGCACGCTCAATACGAAAGTGGTAGGGCAGATTCTGGCGAAAATGGATCCGAAAAAAGGGTCCGAAATTACCGCGAAACTCAAGGCTATTCCCGAACCAAAGCCCTAATCCCACTGCCGCCTAAGCCATTTTAGAGGTGTTTTGGGATAAAATGGCAAAAATTCCACTCAGGGCAGGCAATGAAGGTTTCACTGACACACGTACCCCACATCGCAACGCGTATTGCCGTTGATCTAAGCCGCAGCGGGCTGGTCACGATGACCAAAGGGCTGGAAAGTGCCGCAAAAGAAGCGGAATCGGTCTTGGCTGCCAACATCAAAAAAGAGATGGCCCTCGAAGAGAAAGTCAAAGAGATCGTCAACGCCAACGAAGAGCAGATCGATTTCTACCTTGCCGACGAACGCCAGCTTTTTTTCATGATCAAAAAGAAACTGGCTCCGGAATTCGGCGTCATCCTTTCGTACGAAGACCGTTATTCGGACATTGCCCACCAGATTCTCGACGCCCTTTATGAAGAAGACCTGATCCGTTACGACGTCAGCGAAAACCGGATCAAAAACGTCATTTACGACGCGATCACCGCATCGATCGCCGATACGGCCGAGATCGAATCGGCCGTATTCCAGAAAATCAAAAGCTACAAGCGCCATCTCATTCCCGGGACCGACGAGTTTGAGATCGTTTACGACAAACTCTACAAAGAAGAGCTGGTACGAAGGGGGATCGCATGATGCGCGACGTATGGATTTATCTTGAAAACGGCACTTACCTGCAGGGGAAGAGTTTCGGTGCCGACACCACCGCCGTCGGTGAAATCGTTTTCAATACGTCTATGAGCGGATACCAGGAGATCATCACCGACCCTTCCTACGCGGGGCAGTTTGTGACCTTCACGATGCCTGAAATCGGGAATGTCGGGGTCAATGCCGAAGATATGGAAAGCACCCGTGCCCACTGCAAGGGGATCATCGTCCGTCAATACCAGGCGCGATACTCGAATTTCCGCGCCGAAGAGGCTCTGCACACTTTTCTCGAAAAACACGGTATTATCGGGATCTGCGAAGTCGACACCCGTTTCATCACGAAAATGCTCCGTACCGAAGGGGCGATGATGATGATCGCTTCTACAAAGGTAAGCGACAAGGGCGAACTCAAAAAAATGCTTGAAAGCTCTCCGCGCATCGAAGAGATCAACTACATCGAGGAAGTGAGCACGAAGAGCCCCTACAAACACCGTGACGGCGTCTACGATCCCGTAACGTTCCGCTACAACGACGCCTCTGAAGCCAAAGCGCGTCTTGCCGCGATCGATTTCGGGGTAAAACGCAACATCCTCAACGAACTCACCGAAGTGGGATTCGAAGTGGAAGTGCTTCCCAACACGTTCAATGCAGACGATTTGATCAAGCGCTATGAAGCCGGAGAGATCGACGGCGTGTTCCTCTCCAACGGCCCCGGAGACCCGCTGGTCCTGAAAAAGGAACAAGCCGAGATCAAAAAACTGATCGAGCGTAAAGTTCCGCTGTGCGGCATCTGCCTCGGGCACCAGCTGCTCAGCATCGCCCACGGGTACGATACCCACAAACTCAAATTCGGCCACCACGGCGGGAACCACCCCGTTAAAAACGTCAAAACGGGAATGGTCGAGATCACGGCGCAGAACCACAACTACAACGTTCCCGAATCGGTGCGCGAAATCGCCGACGTGACCCATATCAACCTCTTCGACAATACGATTGAAGGGCTTCGCTACAAAACGGGTCCCGTCTTCTCGGTGCAACACCACCCCGAATCGAGCCCGGGACCGAAAGAGGCCCGCACCATTTTTACCGACTTCCTTCAGCTCGTTCAGCGCTGATTCGGAGCGGCAGCGACCGCCCCATCAGCGATTTCTTCCCCCGGATATCTCTCTGTGTTACTTTTTTTCTCCTTATTCTGTATAAAACCTTAAATTTATCGTTAAGTTTTCATATGGCGAAAAACCTTTAAAAATTTAAGATTCCTTAAATACTGCGATTGCTATTATTAGAGTGTCTAATAGCCTACTTTTGTTACAAAAGTGTTAAGGGCACCCCTGAAAATCGGCTTTTACGGTTTTCAGGGGTGCCCTAATCAGGCTCTTATGCTTTGAATCTTTAAGGAGGTCGTAAATGGAGAATCGTCCATTGGAGTATGATTACACGGTCGCTAAGATGTTTATGCTTACTACTGTGTTACTCGGAATCGTCGGAATGCTCGTCGGTGTTATTTTGGCATGGCAAATGGCATTTCCGGCAGTAAATCTTATGCTGGGTGAAGGGTTGGCGGAGTACACCAACTTCAGCCGTCTTCGTCCGTTGCATACCGACGCGGTAATCTTCGGGTTTACCCTGAGCGGTATTTGGGCTACATGGTATTATGTAGGTCAGCGTGTTTTGAAAGTATCGATGGCGGAATCTAAATTCCTCATGTTCCTCGGTAAACTGCACTTCTGGCTCTATCTGCTCGTTGTTGTAGCGGTTGTCGGTTCACTCTTGATGGGTATCACTACCTCGAAAGAGTATGCGGAATTCGAATGGCCGATCGACATCGCTGTCGTAGCGGTATGGGTTATCTGGGGTATGAGCGTTTTCGGTTTGATCGGTATCCGCCGTGAAAAATCGCTTTACATCTCTATCTGGTATTACATCGCTACGTTCCTCGGTATCGCTATGCTTTACCTGTTCAACAACATGGCTATCCCTACGTATTTCGCTTCCGGCGGTATCGGTAACTGGTACCACTCTGTTTCGATGTATGCGGGAACCAACGACGCTCTGGTACAGTGGTGGTACGGACACAACGCGGTTGCATTCGGTTTCACCGTTCCCATCGTTGCGATGATCTACTACTTCCTCCCGAAAGAATCGGGCCAAGCGGTTTATTCGTATAAACTCTCTTTGCTTGCGTTCTGGGGTCTGATGTTTGTTTACCTCTGGGCCGGCGGACACCACCTGATCTACTCTACTGTACCCGACTGGATGCAGACTATGGGTTCTGTTTTCTCGGTAGTTCTGATTCTTCCTTCATGGGGTTCTGCGATCAACATGCTCTTGACCATGAAAGGTGAATGGCAGCAGGTAGCGGCAAGTCCGTTGATCAAATTCATGATCCTTGCGTCAACATTCTACATGTTCTCGACTCTTGAAGGTCCGATCCAGGCGATCAAATCGGTCAATGCGCTGGCTCACTTCACAGACTGGATCGTCGGTCACGTACACGACGGTGTTCTGGGATGGGTTGCGTTCATGATCATGGCCGCTCTTTTCCATATGGCTCCACGTGTTTTCAAACGCGAGATCTATTCTAAATCACTGATGAACACGCAGTTCTGGATTCAGACTCTGGGTGTTGTTCTGTACTTCACGTCTATGTGGATCGCAGGTATTACACAGGGTATGATGTGGCGTGCTCACGATGAGTTCGGTAACCTAGCTTACTCGTTCATCGATACGGTTTCTGTATTGCACCCGTATTTCACTATCCGTGCAGTTGGTGGTACATTGTATCTGATCGGTATGTTCTTGTTCGCGTACAACATGTACAAAACAATGACAAGCGCTCGTCGTGTTGATGAGAGCGAACTTCAAACCGCATCGCCTATGGGCGCTTAATCAGGAGGGAGAAATATGTTTCACTGGTTAGAAAAACACCCGTTCTTTTTCGCGGTTGCTGTATTCGTCGTCATTTCATTCGCAGGGCTCATCGAGATTCTGCCAAACTTCGCGCAGGCGTCTCAGCCGGTTGTCGGGACAAAACCCTACAGCACGCTGGAACTTGCGGGTCGTCATGTTTACATTAAAAACAGCTGTAACGCGTGTCACTCGCAGCTGGTTCGTCCGTTCAAATCTGAAACCGACCGTTACGGTCACTACAGCCTGAGCGGTGAATACGCTTACGACCGTCCGTTCCTTTGGGGTTCAAAACGTACAGGTCCTGACTTGATGCGTGTAGGTAACTACCGTACAACCGACTGGCACGAAAACCACATGTGGGAACCTTCAGCGGTTGTCCCTGGTTCGATCATGCCGGCGTACCGCTGGATGTTCAAAAATACGGCGGATATCGATACGGCGTATGCTGAGCAGGTAACGGTCAATAAAGTATTCGCGGTTCCTTACAACCAAGAGATCCCGATGGCTGACGGTACAAAAGCGACCGTTAAATTGGGTGCGACGTTGGAAGAAGCAAAAGCCGAAGCGCTTGAAGAAGCCAAAGCGATTGCAGCGGATATGAAAAACCAAGACGTCAAAGATGCGGTAGCGGCGGGACAGATTCCTGAAATCGTTGCGCTTATCGCATACATGAACAGCCTGAAATAAGGGGCAGAGCGTGGATATCGGTACGATTCAGGCGTATGCGTATTTTTTCTTCACGGCGTTTTTGGTGGTGGTGCTGTACGCGTACATCTACCACCTCTACAGTTCGCAGTGGAAAGGGAAGCGCGATTATGAAAAGTACGGAAATATCGCGCTTCACGACGAGATCACGGACAAACCTGTCGAAGAGATCTCCAAAAACGATGAGATAAATAAGAAGGAGCCATAATGAATAAGTTGATGGTATTCGGTGTCGTCTTCGTCGCTGCGCTGCTCGGCCTTACCTGGGTAATCGCCGGCGGCAACATGGGTGATGACATCGTCAACAAATTGGCAATGCTCGGTGCGGTCGCAACTGCGACCATCGCTATCTTCGTAGCATTGAAATACATCCGTCAGATGCAGACGGACAAAGCGGGCGGTAAGCTTGCGGACGAAAACTGGGACGGTATCGGTGAATATAAAAACGAACTTCCTTTCGGATGGGCGGTTATTTTCCTCGGTCTCAACATCTGGGCTATCTGGTACTTCCTCGCGGGTTATCCCGTCAACGCGTATTCGCAAATCGGTGAATACAACGAAGACGTAGCGGCGCACGATGCGAAATTCGAAGCGCAGCATGCGAACATGGACGAAGAGACGCTCAAAGAGATGGGCGGATCGATCTTCATCGTTCAGTGTGCTCCGTGTCACGGTCTGCAGGCCGACGGTATCGACGGCAAAGCGGCGAACCTGACGGTGCGTCTGGAAGAGAAAACGGTTAAACACGTTATCAACAACGGCCAGGGAATGCTCGGATATCCGGCGCCGATGCCTGATCGTAACGGTTTGATGAACGCCAACACGGGTGCCCTGATCACCGACGCTGAAATCGATGCAGTCGCAAAATACGTTGCGGGCGGAATGAAAGGTACCGAAGGTGCCGATGTATTCGCCGGAACGTGTGCGGCATGTCACGGACCTGACGGTAAAGGTATGGAAATGGTTGCGCCAAGCATCGCCGAGTTCAATCCTACTTTGGTTGCCGACGTTCTCAAACACGGTAAAAAAGGTGCGATCGGTGCAATGCCTGCATTCAACAACTTGACCGAAGTTCAAGTCAAAGCGCTTGGTGCGTATGTCACCGGCCTCAGCAAATAAGGAGAGTCTTATGGAAAATCGTAGCATTTTTGCATTGGACGGCATCACCGGGATGTTGATTGCAACAGTATTGTTGCTCTCCATCCTTGCTTTCCTCACGGTTTTGGGACTCGGCGCGCAGCAAAACAATGCCGCCAACTTCTACAAAATCGAAAATGAAAAAGAGATCAAGATGATTAGCACCGATAACGCTAAGCATCGGGTCAACGTAGAGTAAGGGGTTTAGTATGGCAAGTATCATGGATAAACTCATCACTTGGACATTGGTGATTTCCGCAGCGGTAACGCTGTGGGCGGTTGTTACGCCCAATCACCTGTTCGTCGGGTAAAGGGTAACGTTTGTTACTCTCGCGAGGGCTGGCGGCCCTCACCTTCATTTGTATCTTCGCATTTTCTCTTCATGCAGAATTCTTATATAAAGACGATGTTGTCAAAAATCCGGCATTTACCGAACAGATTAACGCGATCGGCACGGAGCTAAAAGCCAAAACGGGCGTTTCGCTCTACCTTGTCATGGTTCGTGACCTCGACGGCAACCAGAGCATCGCCGACTTCGAAAAGCAGCTGGCCCGGGAAATCAAAGAGCCCGCCGTCATCATGACTTTTATCGAGCTGGAACAAAAAGTCGATATCCTGGCGCGTCCCGTCTCTTTATATGAGCATTTTAACAAACAGCAGGTCCTCAGTCCCAACGCAACGTTTATCGGTGCGGTGGTGAGCGCGGTGATGTTCGCCCGCAGCTACGACGAAGCCAAAGAGCTGATAGCCAACCGCGGCGGTACGATCCTCCCGATCCTGGCCGAAAAAGCCAAAGGGGACGATATCGTCTCAAAATACTCGGTTGCCATGTACAACGGCTATGCCGACGTCGCCGAGCAGATTGCCGCGCATCAGGGGGTGAGCCTCAGCTCATCCGCCGGAAGCGGCAGCAAAAATTTCATCGATATTTTACGCGTCATTTTTTACGGTATCATTCTTTACGCAATTATCCTCTATATTCGGGGAAAATATTTTCGTAAAGAAGGTAAAAAGGATGAATAAAGACGCCGGCCGCAAATGGCCGATCATCATCGCCCTATCGATCCTCGGGATCATCGGTGCGTGTGTCGTAACGATCAAAGTCGCCCTCAATAACCCCGTTCAGATGTCCGATTACGGGCTCCAAAGCTACCACGATTACGATGCGAACGTCAATGAGATAATCGAGGCAAAAATCGCGTTCGACCGGAAATACGACGTTGCTTTGCTGACTCCGAAGATCGTTGAAAAAGGGACGGTAATCACTTACCGCGTGAGCGACAAATCGGGCAAGGCGGTCGAGAACGCAACAATCGAAGCGGTTTTGACGCGTCCGGATACGAGAGAGTTCGACATCACCCTCTCTCCTGAAACACCAAAAGACGGGAACTACACGTTTAAAGCGGTTGATCTGCCCAAACCGGGTCGCTGGGACATTCTGGCCAAAGTCAGCGTCGGCGGCGATACCCGCTATTACAACCTCAAAGCCGATACCCGAAACCCCAGCACGTTCGAATTTTAACGATGTTCTCCCGAGAGTGCGTCGTTTACCCCACCACCCGATGCATCCGTAACGCGCTGGAATCGGCGAGCGAGGGGATGCTTCCCCGCCACATGAGCATGGGGGAGTTCCTGAGCCGATGCAGCATTGCTCCTGGGCGGATCGTTCCCGATGAAGATCTCCGGCTGCTCGCACTGCACGAAGCGAGCGACTTCAAAGCGTTCGCATCCTTAGAGATCGAACGCAGCTTCTTTAGTTTTATCCAGAACGCACAGTATATTTTCCGCTTTTTCGAAGAGCTCGCCTCCGAGCAGGTCAGCGTCGATACTCTCCGCGACGTCGACGTTTACGGTGAATACGAAGAACACATCGCCATATTGATCCGTCTGCGTGAGCGTTACCGTGAAATCTGCGAGCGAAACGGCTGGGCGGACCCCATATTCGCCGCTGAGACGATGGATGTCGACACGGCATTTCTGAGCCATTTCGATTCGGTGCGCATCGAGGTGGAAGGTTACCTGAGCCGGCGGGAGATCGATATCCTCAGAGAATGTGCCCGTACGGTCGAGCTTCAGATCGTCTACAACGCGACCCCTTATAATCGTAAAATGAGCTCGCGTCTTGCCGAAATGGGATTCGATATCTCCGAGGGGAAACATTACCGTCTCTCGCTCAGCCAAAACCGCGTTCTCGAGGAATCAGAACTGCGCCAAAACCGTGCGCTCGTATGCGATACTTTCCAAAGCCGCCTCGCGCAGGTGGGATACGTCAAGGCGACGGTCGAAGCGTTCGTCCTGGAGGGGATCCCTCCCGAACGGATCGCCGTCGTACTGCCCGATGAATCGTTTGCCCCTTTGCTGGGGGCGTTCAACGATGAAGGGAATTTCAACTTCGCGATGGGGAGAAGTTTCGAGACGGCGCAAGCGTACCGCGACGTCGAAAGCGTCATGCTGTATCTCGACGAGCCCAACGTCCTCAACCGTGCTCGGATCCGCCATGTCGGCGCCGAGCGGATTGAATGGATCAAATCGCGCTATCCGAGGCCTTTTGCGATGGAAGAGCTCGTAGAGCTGTGGGAGACGGCGTCGGAAGACCAAAAGGATGACGATGAGCGCGAGATCGTTCGCGAGGAGCTGCGCCGCTTTTCCCACCTCGCGTCGGCGCTGGAGAACCTCGATTTCAAAAGCGTCCTGCGTATTTTTATGAACCGGCTGCGCAACCGTACGTTTGATGACGTGCGCGGCGGAAAAGTGACGGTCATGGGGCTATTGGAGACGCGGGGCAGCGCGTTTGATGGGGTGGTCGTGGTCGATTTCAACGAAGGCTACGTCCCCCACAAGAGCGACAAAGATCTCTTTTTGAATACCCAGACCCGCAAATTCGCAGGATTGCCGACTTCGGGTGACCGCGAATCGCTCCAGAAGCATTACTACGCGATGCTGTTCAATCGGGCAAAGCGGGTTGCGATCGCGTGTGTCCAGAATGCCGAATCGGTCCCCTCGCGCTTTTTGCTGCAGATGAAGATACCGCTGCGAAGTGCGCAGTACCGCTACGAAGAGGCGCTTTTCCCGTCGTTTGCGCCGAAAGAACGTATCCGGGCCGCCTATGAGGGGGAGTACGACTTTACCGCCCATCCCCTCTCGGCCAGTTCGCTCAAGAGCTTCCTTACCTGTCGGCGGCAGTTTTATTACCGATACGTCCTCCATCTCGTTCCGCATGAACTGCCGCGAGACCTCTCCGAGGAGAGGGACATCGGCAATGTCCTGCACGCGTCGCTCGAAGCGCTTTACCGCGAACGTGACGCCTACCGTGCCCCCTCGGAGATCAAAAACGCCCTCGAAATCCTATGGGAAGATCACAACGGCGACGATGCGCTCCAACGCCACATGAAGCGGCTGTGGCTTGAAAAGCTCGAAGGATTTTACCGTTCCGAAATCCGCCGTTTCGAAGAGGGGTGGCGGGTCGCGTACCGTGAAAAAGAGCTTTCGGCAACGATCGAGGGGATCAAGCTGGTCGGGAGGGTCGATCGGATCGACGTGCGCGAAGGGGACTTCGAAGTGATCGATTACAAAAGCGGCAACTATCCCGACGTCGACCGCGAGCCCAAAGAGGAGGATACCGATTACCAGCTCAGCGTGTATTCCTTTTTGGCCGCCACGCTCGGGCAAGTGCAGGGATGCGGTTATTATGATCTGGGGCGCGGGGAACTGTTTCGGGAGCGCTTTTTGGAGGCTAAAAACGCTCGGCTCCGGGAGATCCTGAAAACCCTCTCCGAAGGGAAAACGTGGGTCTGGGAGATGTGCGATGATCCGGGGCGCTGCCGCAATTGCGCCTACGTCTATCTGTGCAACCGGGAGGCGATGCGTGGCGTTTGAACCCTTTTTGGCGTACGAGGCGAGCGCGGGGAGCGGCAAGACTTTCAACCTCGTCGTACGTTATCTGAGTCTGCTGTTTCTGGGAGAAGACCCCCGAACGATCGTGGCCCTTACCTTTACGAACAAGGCGGCCAACGAGATGCTCGAACGGATGGTGCAGACGCTCGAACATCTGCACGAGAGGGGGGAGCTGCAGGCGATCGCCGAAGTGTGCGGCATCCCGGCCGGGGAGATCCTCGCGCGGCGGAGCGAAGTGTTGCGCCGTTTTTTGCACGCCGACGTACAGATTTCGACCATTGACAAGTTTTTCGGGCGGATTTTACGTAAATTCGCCCTCAACGCCGGATTGATGCCGACGTTCAGGACGACCCAGAACCATCATGAAGTGCGGCTTCTGGAGCGGTTTTTGAACGAGGTGGAAGTCGCGCGCTCCACCCCGGCGCTGGTTCATCTGTCGATACTGAGCGAAAAGCGGCTGGGTGCGCTGTTTACGCTGCTCTCGCAGCTGTACGCAAAGCACAAGGAGTTCGACCTCGACGCGTACGCCGGCGTCGAAGCGGGGGAAGAGAGGAGCGCGCAGATCATGGAGTACGCCTTCGCACTGCGTTCGATGCTGATCGCCAAACCCCTGAGCGATCGTTCCCGTGCCACGATGGAGTTTAGCGACCTGGCGTCGTTACTGGAGAAGACGTGGGTCTTCAAAGAAACTCTCGAATACTGGGATTTCAAAAAACATTACGAACCGGCGATGGACGATCTCCTCCGCAAGCTCCAGTCGGCTCTTCAAGAGCATTTCCGACGGCGCGAAGCGCTCTATTTCAAAGAGCTTTTCACCCTTTTGAAGCTCTATATAAAAAGCCGTCGCGCGATCGCGCTTCAAAGCAACGAACTTTCGTTCGACGACATCACGCTCAACGTTCACACGCTTCTGCGTGAAAAGCTGGAGAGCGAATTCCTCTATTTCCGCCTGGATGCGCATCTCAAGCACCTGCTGCTTGACGAGTTTCAGGATACGAGCGTGATCCAGTTCGACATCCTTCGCCCGCTGATCGAGGAGCTGCGTGCGGGTTCCGGGGTCAAAGAGGGGGGCAGTTTCTTTTTCGTCGGCGACGTCAAACAATCCATTTACCGCTTCCGCGGAGGGGTGAGCGCGCTGTTTCACCGGGTCGCGGAGCTTTTTGACGTCCGGATCGAGCCGCTGCGGGTCAACTACCGCTCGCGCAGCACGATCGTCGAATTCGTCAACCGGACGTTTGCGGAGAAAATCGCGGGGTACACCCCGCAGCAAAGTCCCGAAAAGCTCGCCGGAGGATACGTGGAGACCCTCGCAGGCGCCGATCCGCTCGAATCGCTTTTGGGGTGCGTGGAACGGCTGATCGGCAACGGCTCCGCACCCGAAGAGATCGCCGTTTTGACGGTCACCAACAGCGACGGGGGGGCGGTCGAGGAATACCTTTCGCAGCGGGGGTATGAGGTGGTCACCGAAACGACCGCGAAACTGGTGTCGCAGAGGAGTGTGCGTGCAGTCATCGAGTATCTGCGCTACTGCTATTTCGATGCGCCGATTTACCGGTTCAACGCCGCCGCGCTGCTGGGGGTCGGGGCCGACGATGTCCAGCGCGTCCTTCTCGCCGATCCCGTGGAGGCGGCGATCGGTTTCGTGCGCCGTTACGAAATCGCCGACAAAAGCGCGCTGATGTTCATCGAGGCGCTGCGGGGTTACCGCGATCTGGAAGAGGCGGTGTTCGAGGTCGACCGGCTCGAAACCGCTTCGCCGCAAAGCGATCTGCGGGGGATACGGATCATGACCGTCCATAAATCCAAGGGGCTGGAATTCGAGCATGTGATCGTCCTCGACCAGCTGGGGCGTCCGCGCGCGAAAAACGATCCCATCGTGTACGAATACGACGGTGCGTCGCTGATCGGGCTGCATTACCGGATTAAAGAGCGTGAAAAGCTCGATCCCCGTTATGCGGCGGCGCTCGAAAAAGAGAAAAAAGCGGCCGAAGAAGACCGTCTCAACGCTCTGTACGTGGCGCTGACCCGTGCTGTCGAATCGCTCCACATCATCGCGAAGGAAAAAGGGTCGTGGTTCGAACCTCTCGGGCTGGTTCCGGCGCAATGGGGGGAGCTGCGGCGGCGGGAAACGGCGCCCAAAACGCCGCAGACGCTGGAGAGCCTTTCGTACCGGGGAATGCGGTTCGGCACGCAGGAGGAAGCCGCTTCGCTCCCGCGTGAAGAAGCCTTCGACTACGATGCGGCGCAGTTTGGAACGGCGTTGCATTACGTTCTTGAAATGCTGGGGAGTTTTTCGGCCGATGCCCTCGGCGACGCTCTCGAAGCGGCCCGAAACCGCTACGGCGCGACGCTGCGTCCCGGAGCGATCGACGAGATCGCCCAGAGGGCCGGACGACTGCTGGCCGATCCGTTTTTCCTCCGCATCACGCGGGGGGAAGTGCGCAAGGAACAGACGTTGCGCCATCGCGGCGCGATTCACGTAATCGATCTGCTCATCCGCAGCGAGGAGGGGTGGATCGTCGTTGATTACAAATCGGGGCGGGAGGATGAGGGAAAATACCGTGCCCAGGTCCTCCGCTACGCCGACGCGGTCGCTGCGGCGACGAACCAAAAGGTCCGCGGCTATCTGTGTTATCTCCTCTCCGAAGGGATCGAATGGGAAGAGTGCTTATAAAAAACTTAATTTAAGCTATCTATAAGAATAAACAGGTACAATTGCGCCACTATTTATAGAGACTTTAAAAGGAGGCTCGTGATGAAATTTACAAAAATTGCCACACCAGAGCAAATCGAGCGTAAATGGGTTTTGATCGATGCGGAAGGGAAAACGTTCGGTCGTCTCATGACAGAAATCGCTACCCGTCTTCGCGGAAAAGACAAACCGTATTTCACCCCAAACGTTGACTGCGGCGACTTCGTCGTCGTCATCAACGCGTCAAAAGCGGTTATCAACGGTAACGGTAAAAACGCGACCAAAACATACCACCGCCACACCGGTTACTTCGGTAACGTCAAAAGCGAAAAGTTCGTCGAACTGATCGCGACAAACCCCGAGAAAGTATTCAAACTCGCGGCTCGCGGTATGCTTCCCAAAACGAAACTGGGCCGCGTAATGCTCAAAAAACTCAAAGTCTATGCAGGTGGAGAACACCCACACTCTGCGCAGATCGCTAAGTAAGGATAAACGATGGCAAAAACGTATGCAACCGGCAGAAGAAAAACTTCGATCGCAAAAGTATGGCTTGCTCCGGGTACAGGTAAAATCACTGTAAACGGTCTTTCACTCGACGCTTGGCTCGGTGGTCTCGAAGCGAAAAAACTGCGTGTTACGCAGCCTCTTTCACTGACAAAACAGGATACATCGGTCGATATCGTCGCGACAACGCTCGGCGGCGGTTTTTCAGGACAGGCCGATGCGCTTCGCCACGGGATCTCTCGTGCACTCTGCACTTTCGATCCTTCGTTCCGTGCGATTCTCAAACCTTTCGGTATGCTTACCCGCGACTCTCGTGTCGTCGAACGTAAGAAACCGGGTAAACGCAAAGCGCGCCGTTCTCCTCAGTTCTCGAAACGTTAATCGTTTCTTTCTCTCTTCGGAGAGAGCCCCTCTTTCTTCTTCATCGATTTTCTTTTTCCGATTCTTTTTTCTTTTTTTACCGTGACCTTCATCGGCTTTTTTCCCTATCGAATGCAGTTTCATTCCGGCCGATCGGCTCTTTGGATGGAAGGACGGGAAAGCCGCGCGTTTAACGGGCGCGGAAAAGTTTTTTGCTGTACATGTCATCCAAAACGGTAATAAACGCCAGAAGATCTTTTTCGAGTTCGGCGTCATGGGCCGAGGGGTGCAGGCGAGCCTGTGCGTAGAGGAACGTTTCGGGCGCTTTGCCCGGCTGCACAACGGCGATGCGATCTTCGGAGCGCAGGGCGAAGGTATCGTTGAACATCATCAGCGAAATTTCCTGTTTCGCGTCGCTGAAGACCGAATGCCCCAGCACCGGATAGGTCAGGTCGGTTCCGATCAGATCAAGCGCCGTGGCGAGGACGTCGGGTTGCGAGGAGAGTTTGTCGAACGTCTGGGGTTTCAGCCCCGGCGCGACGATCAGCGCGGGGATATGGAACATGTTGACCGGGACGACGTCGTCCCCGTAAACACGGACGTTGTGGTCGGCGACGACGACGAAAACCGTGTTGTTGTAATACCGCTCTTTTTTGGCCAGTTCAAACAGTCTTCCGACGGCGAAGTCGGCGTATTTGACCGCGTTTTCGACTCCGTATTTTGGTTTGCCCGGTAGAAATTCGATTTTTCCTTCGGGGAGTTCGAAGGGGGAGTGGTTCGAACTTGAAAAGAGGACGCTGACAAATTTCTCCCCTTTGGCGGCGTGTGCTTTGAATTTTTCGTTCGCTTTCATGACGAGGTCTTCGTCGCTTACCCCCCAGGTACTGACGAAGGTGGGATTTTTGTAGTCTTTTTGCTCGATCACTTCGTCAAACCCGTTCCCAAGGTACCAGCCGCGCATGTTGTCAAAGCGCCCCTCGCCGCCGTAGATGAAACTCGATTTGTATCCGAGCGGTTTGAGCAGGGAAGCGACGGTGAAAAAGTCGCTTTGGGATTTGTTGCGTTTGACCACTTCATCCCCAGCGAGGGGGAGCCATCCCGACGTCACCCCGGCCAGTCCCCGGATACTTCGGGTTCCGTTGCTGTAGAGGTTGGTAAAGGCAAGCCCTTCACGGGAGAGTTTTTCCATGTTGGGCGTCACGGCGGCGTCCCCTCCGCAAAATCCGACGAACTGCGCTCCCATCGACTCCTGGATGAAAATGACGAGGTTTTTGGGCTCTTCGGAAGGAAAACGGGTCGGTTCGCTGCGGGTGAAGGGGAGGGGCGAGCCCAGCGGGATGTTGAGACGCGCGGAGACCCGGGCGTAGGCTTCGCGCACGTCCATTTTGCCGTAGCGTTTGAGGATGTCCTCTTCCTTGGCATAACTTTTGTAGGCATATCCGACGCTGTAAAGGGAGTTCTTCGCGATTTCGTTGGCCAGGCGGTTGGTGCTGTAGAGGGCATCGGAGATGTTGGCCGGGCGGTGGCCGAAAGAGGAGCGGATTCCGATGAAAAGGACCAGCAGGATCGGAAAGAGCAGCAGCAGTCTCTGCCACTGCGGCGGTTGCATCGCTTCGACGAAACGTCGGGGGAAGAAGCGCACGTAAGCCCATGCAGCGAATCCCATCATTACCCCGGCGAGGGCGAGTTGCAGCGGGTACTCTTTGAGGATCATCGAGCTTACTTCCTGCGGGTATTTGAGATATTCGACGAACAGGTAGTTGGGGCGGACGTCGTACTGCGCGACGAAGGGGAACGTGGCGTTTTCGACGAACAGCGCCAGCAGGAGGAAAACAAGAACCCACCCGTCGATGAGGCGTTTGCCCCATGCTGCTCCGCGGCGGGGCATCGCGGTGAGGATCAGGGCGGGGATGACGAGGATGATCGAGACGGCCATCGTATCGAGTTTGAGACCGTAGAGAAAACTGAGGAGCGATTCGGCAAGCGTGATGTCACCCAGACGGTCGAAATAAAGGAGATAAAGCCCAAGCCGCCCCAGAAAAAAGAGGGCGATGAAGAGGAGGTAGAGTTTGAAGAGTTCTTTGACGATCCGCACGTACGAAATCCTGATTTTGGTTTTAAGATACAGAGTTATATCATAAAAACAGGTAATAGTTTCAAAGGGTTCCATACACCGTTTCTAATGATTTTCTCATAGTAAAAGCCTATGATTACGGATAAAGATCAGGAGGTTCCCATGCGTTACGCCCTTTTGCTTGCAGCGTTGCTTTCTTCGGCGGTTTTCGCCCGAATCGATTCGTCGGTCAAAGTTCCGGCTCCTCTGCATGAACTCGCCGTTTTCGGCAATCATGCCTCCCATCCGGTCCAGAAGATGAAAGTGCGCCAGCAGCTTCAACGACTTGCGCCCCTGAGCTGCGAAGAGGTGAAAACCAAACTCTCGGCACAAGGTTTTCGGATCGAGCAGATCGCTCTGCGCGACGTTGCTTCGAATCTGCTGTACGTCGGATGGGGATACGACACTAACGAGAAAGCGGTCAAAGTGTTCGTCGATCCGGCGACCGGCACGGTCGTCCACCGTGAAGAGCGCTCATGATACTTCGGAGTTTTTGGACCGCCGCTTTATTGGCGATTCCCGCGACGCTGGGTGCGATGACGTTTGACGAACTCAGTCGTATCGCTTACGAACGCTCTCTTGAACAAAGCGCGGCGCAGGGGCAACAAGAAGCGCTTCAGCATGAAAAAAGCGCGTACGGTGCATTCGAACCGCTTTATCTGGAAGGGGCCACACGCCGCATCCGTGCCGACGATCCCAGTGGGAATGGGAACGAGTATTCGATGATGGTGGGCATGACCGCAAAAAATCCGTGGGTCAAAGAGGCCAAAAATGCCGAGTTCGATGCCGCCATCCGTAGAGCGCAAGGGGATTCTGAGCTTCGCAAGACCCTGATACAAAGCCGTCTCAAGCACGAGTACCTTTTGGCGGAACTGGCCCGGGAAGAGGCGGAAATCTACCGCCGAAAACAGGAATCGGCCGAACAAGGGTATGCGATCGCGCGGAAAAAACACGAAGCGGGGAGAATATCGCAGATGGAGCTTGTCCGGTTTGAGACCGAGCTCGGCGTCGCCCGCAAAGAGGCATCCGAAGCGCTGATCGCCTACCGCACGCACCAGGATACGCTCCGCGAAATGACCCATATTGATACCGAAATCCGTGTTGACGATCTGTCGTTTCGGTTCGTCGATGCCGGGACTTGGGAAGAAACGATCAAACGCTCGGCGGTGCTGGAGCAGTTTTCACTTGCCGAAAAAGAACTCTCCTCGCAGATCGAAACGCTTCGCCGTTCGATGGTCGAAACGGTCGGCTTCGGTGTGGGAATGACCCGCGAACCGACGCAGCACAGCGTCGATGTGCGCGTGAGCATCCCTTTGTCGTTCGGAGCGAAAAACGAGCGCCGTATTGCGGCACTGATGGCGATGCGCAGCGCGGCGGCGGCTCAAAAGGAGCTGACCGCCCGAAAACTTTCCATTGCGGCGGAACAGTCGTTCCGCAAGCTCGGAGAGTTACAGCGCCTGATCGGGGAGGCTTTGGCGATGCAAAAACGGCATGAAGCCCTTCATGTAATGGCGGCTAAAGGGTTCGAAGGGGGCGTGGTCGGACAATTCGAATACCTGGAGACGAAAAACCGTTTTTACGCTGCTCAGGCCGAAACGCTTCGGCTCAAACGCGATTATCTGGACGAGATCGCCAAAACGGAAGAAAAAGTCGGGAGAATATGGGAATGAAAATTTTAGTGATGGCGCTTTTGTGCAGCGTTGCGGCTTTCGGGACGATCAAAATGAGTGACGCCCAGATTAAAAAACTGGGGATCAGGGCTCAAAAGGTGCAGTCGGTTCAGAGCGACACGATGGGCCCTTTCATCGGGACGTTCGATTATGCCGACGAACGCTCGTCGGTCTATACCCTCAGCAGCGAAGCGACGGTGGCCGGGGTCGTCAAAAAACCCGGGGACGCGGTCAAAGCGGGAGAGATTGTGTGCACCATCGCTTCATCCGAACTTCTCGCGGCCAGTTACGAACTCACCGACGTGCGGCAGCGTCTGAAAATCGTCCGCGAATACGCCAAAAAAGACGAAGCGCTGTTCCGGGAGGGGGTTTTATCGTTGCGTGAAGCCCAAAGAAGCGCCCTGGAGGTATCGAGCCTTAAAGCCAAAGAGGCCGAAGTATCCGGTCGTTTCCGGTATGCGGGAGCCGACAGTCGCCCAAGTGAGGGGATGACGTTTGCCATTCGGGCGAAGAGAACGGGCGTCATCTCCGAAGGGCCCGTCATGGGGGGCGAAAAAATCGCCGCGTTCGTTCCGTATCTGAAACTCTCGGATGCGTCGGTACTCAACGCGCTCATCATGGTTCCCCCCAAGCAGCTCGCTTTTATCCGAAAAGGGGCAGCGGTGAACGACAAAAACGGAAAACGGATCGGGACGATTACCTCGGTCTCGGTCTCGGTCAATCGGATGAACAATTCGGGTGCGGCCGTCGCGCGGATCACGAACCCCGATCCCTCTTTCCGCGCGGGTACGTCGGCGGAGATGTACATTGCGGCGGTTGAAAAAAGCCGCTGGGTGCTTCTGCCTCGCTCGTCGCTGACCAAATACAAAAACCGCGACATCTGTTTTGTCCGGGTTCAAGGGGGATTTGCCCCCAAAACGGTCGAAGTACGCAAATACTTCAAAGATCACGTCGCGGTAAGCGGCGAGGGGTTCACCCCCGCAACGCAGGTGGTCAGCAGCGGAACCATTTCGCTCAAAGGCGCGCTCGGCGGAATGGGATTTGAGTAATGCTAAACGCCCTCATCGAATTTTCGCTTAAACAGCGGCTGATCGTCATCCTCCTCTCCCTGGCCCTGTTCGGGTACGGGGTCTATTCGTTTCTCAAAATCCCCATCGACGCGTTCCCGGACATCTCATCGACCCAGGTCAAAATTATCATGAAAGCACCCGGAATGACCCCCGAAGAGGTTGAAAACCGGGTGGTAAAGCCGATGGAGGCTGAATTGCTCGGGCTGGAAAACCAAAAACTCCTCAAGAGCACTTCCAAGTATGCGATTGCCGACATCACGATCGATTTTAACGACGGTACCGACATTTATCGCGCCCGTGCGCAGGTGGCCGAGAAACTCTCTGCCCTGCTCCCCGATCTTCCCAAAGGGGTAAGCGGCGGAATGGCCCCCATCACGACGCCGCTGGGGGAAGCGTTCATGTTCACCGTGGAGGGGAACATCACCCAGTCGCAGAAACGGGAGTTGCTCGATTTCGTCATCCGTCCCGCACTGCGCGGGGCCAAAGGGGTGGCCGACGTGAACTCCCTGGGCGGCGAAGCCCGGGCAATCGTCGTTCAACCCGATTTTCAGGCGATGCGCAACCTTGGGATCACCCTCAGCGCCCTCGAAGAGACCCTCTCGAACAACCTCAAAAACGACGGGGCGGGGCGCGTGGACGCTTATGAGGAGAGTTATCTCGTCAAAGTGCAAAGCGGGGTCCGGGAACCTGCCGAAATTGCCAATATCACGATCCATTCGCACAACGGGCCGATCCGGATCGGCGATTTTTGTGCGGTCGAGGAGGGGGCCCGGACCCGGCTTGGTTACGTTACCAAAGACGGAATCGGCGAAGCGACCGAGGGGTTGGTGTTGACGCTCAAGGGGGCGAACGCCCAGGAAACGGTCACGCAGATCAAACAGCGCCTCGAAGCGCTCAAGCCCCAGCTCCCGGAGGGGATCGAAATCGTACCGTTTTATGACCGTAGCGAGCTGATCGAAAAAGCGGTTTCGACCGTCTCGAAGGCACTGGTCGAAGCGATCGTTCTGGTCATAGTGTTGCTGATGCTCTTTTTGGGCGATCTGCGGGCGGCGATCGCAGTGAGCGTCATATTGCCCTTTTCCCTCGCGATCGCTTTTGTAATGATGAAATATTTCGGTCTCAGCGCTAATCTGATGAGCCTGGGCGGGTTGGCCATCGCTATCGGGATGCTCGTCGATTCGGCGGTCGTCGTGGTCGAAAACGCTTTCGCCAAACTGGGGGAAGGGGAATCGTCGCTGCCGAAACTGCACCAGGTTTACCGTGCGACCAAAGAGGTTTCCGCCGCCGTTTTCAGCGGTATTTTGATCATCGCGGTCGTTTTTCTGCCGCTTCTGACGCTCGAAGGACTGGAGGGGAAACTGTTCGCCCCGGTTGCGATGACGATCGTTTTCGCACTCTTCGGATCGCTGCTCCTCTCCCTCACGCTGATTCCGGTGGTGTGTTCGCTCGTCCTGAAAAGCACCCCCCATGAAGAGACCCGTTTGGGCCGTTTTTTCAACCGTCTCTACGCTCCGCTGCTCGATTTTTCCCTGAATCGCAGCCGGACGCTTTTTACCGGAGCGGTAGCCTTTTTGGTGATAAGCTTCAGCTTGTTTTTGTTCGTCGGGAAAAGCTTCATGCCCACCCTGGACGAGGGGGACATTATCCTGGGGGTCGAAACGCCCCCTTCTATTTCGCTCGAAAAATCCAAGGAGCTCAACCTCCAGATCCAAAAAGCGATTCTCCGGCACGTTCCCGAAGTCAAAAGTATCGTCGCGCGGACCGGTTCGGACGAGCTTGGGCTTGACCCGATGGGATTGAATCAGACTGACACGTTTATCACCCTCAAGCCCCAGGACGAGTGGGAAGCCGAATCGAAAGAGAAGATCAAAGAGAAGATTCAGGCCGCTCTGGTCGATTTTCCGGGAATCAGCTTCGGGTTTACCCAGCCGATCGAAATGCGTGTTTCGGAGATGCTCACGGGGACCCGAGGAGACCTCGCGGTCAAGATTTACGGCAACGACATCCAAGAGCTTAACCGCCTCAGCGAGGAGATCGCCGATACCCTTTCGGGGATGAACGGGGCAACGGAGGTGTTTACGACGCTGAACGAGGGGGTCAACTACCTCACGCTCAAACCCAACCGGATCGAATCGGCCAAAACGGGAGTCGATTCTGCCGAGCTTGGACTGTTTTTGAAAGTCGCGCTGGAGGGGGTCAGTGTCGATGAATTGCCGATCGGCAATGCCAGGATTCCGGTCATCATGCGGATGAATCCCGAAATCGCTTCGGACATGGAACGCTTCAAGGCCCTGGAACTTCCCATGGCGGAAGGGTTTGCGGTTCCGATTGCGAGTATTGCCGATATCCAGACGAGTGAAGGGGCGCTCAAAGTCGACCGCGAAAACGGCGAACGTTTCAGTACCGTCCGTTCCAACGTCGAGGGGCGCGATTTGGTCGGTTTTGTGGAGGAAGCGAAAGAGAAAATTTCCCAAAACGTCCGTCTCCCCGAAGGATACCGGATCGTTTACGGCGGCCAGTTCGAGAATCAGCAGCGGGCGGCGGCCAAACTGATGATGGTCATCCCCCTGTCGATCGCGGTCATTTTCCTGATCCTCTTTTTCACGTTCCGCTCGGTGCCGGTTACCCTGCTGATTTTGCTGAACATCCCGTTCGCGGTTACCGGAGGGGTGATTTCGCTGTTCGTTTCGGGCGAATACCTCTCCGTTCCCGCCTCGGTCGGATTCATCGCCTTGTTCGGGATCGCCGTCCTCAACGGGGTTGTCATGGTCAGTTATTTCAACGCCCTGCTCAAAGGGGGATGCGGTATCGAGGATGCGGTACGTATCGGTGCGATGCGGCGTCTGCGCCCCGTATTGATGACCGCATTTATCGCGGCGCTGGGGCTGTTGCCGCTGCTGTTCGCCACAGGGGTGGGCAGTGAGGTACAAAAACCGCTGGCTATCGTCGTTTTGGGAGGATTGGTCACATCGACCGTCCTGACGCTACTGATCCTGCCGCCGGCATTCAGACTCCTCTATGAAAGGACGCACCGATGAACCTCAAAGGGCTGGACATCTATTTCGAACTGGAATCCAAAGACGTGCTGGTTGATTTTTTACTCTCCAAAGGGTATGATGATTTTTATTTTTTCCCCTGCAGCCGCTATTCGGCCGGGGCATTGCTGATCAATGCCCAAGAACAGGTGAGCGCACGTCGCGAATACGGGCTGTTTCGTCTTTTTCTCCATGCGGACGCGGCGCAGACGCTCGCGGATGACATCAAAAGCTCGCTGAAAAACAAGAGCATCAAAATCTTCGTTCGCGAGTGTGAGGAACTGTAACCATGCGTATATTGATCGCCGACGACGAAAAAGAGCTGTTGGAGCTGCTGAAAATGTCGTTGGAAAGCGAGTGGATCGTCGATATCGCCTCGAGCGTCGACGAAGCCAAGGGGTATCTTGATGCGTTTCATTACGCCGTTGCGGTTTTCGACCGGACGTTCGAGGGGGCTGATCGGGTCAAAGAACTGATTTCGTATGCGAAATCGGGTCATGCGGGGACGGCGGTTCTCGTGCTAAGCGCTTTGGGCGGGGTTGACGACAAAGTCGAAGGGTTCGGATACGGCGCCGACGATTACCTTGAAAAACCGTTCGACATCAAAGAACTCCGTGCGCGCATTGCTGCCCTTTCCCGCCGTTTCGCGGTTCGGAAGCTGACCATCGAGGGGATCGAGATAGACCCTGACGCCGAAACGCTCAAACGCGAGGGCGAAGCGGTCGTTCTGAGCAAAAACGAGCAGGCCCTTTTCTTTTACCTCCTCTCCAAAGCGCCGCAGGTGGTATCGCGCGAAGAGATCCTCGACGCGCTCTACGACAACCCTCAAAACATCACCTCCAACGCCGTCGACGAACTCGTGGCGCGGATCCGCAAAAAACTCGATCCCAAAGTGATCAAAACGGTCAAAACGAGAGGATTCGTCATTGAACACGGCCTTTAATACCCTAAAGTTTAAAATCGCCTTTTTGTTTTCGCTGCTGATCGCGATCGCCTTTGCCGTGAACTGGCAGGTCGCGGCGCGGACGATCCACAGCGAAAAAATCGAAGACCTCGAACAGGTGCTCAACCATCTGCTCATCGAGAGCCGGGACGAATACCTGATCGTCCCCCCCACGCCGCAGAGCGACCTGCGTTTTCTCCACGCGATCCCGCACAACGTCCTGATCTTGAAAGATTCCGAAGCCAGCCACGTCCGTTTCCGTGTGGCTGCCGCCCCTTATGCCCCTGAGGATACCGAAGTGAGCGCTTCCGTGGCACTTTCCAACGGGATGTTTCTCAGCGTTATCAGCGACCACGACAAGATCGATGCGGCGGTGGCGAGATACGGCGCGAAACTGGCGGCCCGCTATCTCGTCTCGCTGCTGTTGATCCTCTCGGTCGGTTATCTGTTGCTGGAGCGTTACATGAAACCCCTCGCACTGCTCGCGGAGCGGGCGCGCGGCTGGAAAAGCGGCGATTCGTTCGAACTTCCCCTCGATAATCCTCCCCGGGAAATCGATGAGCTTTCCCGTGCGTTTTCCGCACTCGTCCATCGTCTCGAAACCTTTCGTATCAAGGAAAAAGTCCTTTTCAAAGAGATGGCCCACGAACTCAAAACGCCCATCGCCCTCATGCGCGCGCGGCTGGATGTTTTCGAAGGGAGCGAACGGATTTCAAAAGAGAAGATCGTCTCCGAGCTGGGAGGGGATATCGAGCGGCTGATGTCCGAGCTTAAAAACGTTCTGTTTTTTGAAAGTACCGATTTCGAAGACTCCTCGCCGTTTACAATCGATGAGATCCTCTCCGAAGTGATCGCCAAAGTCGGCATCCTGACCCGGCGACGGCATCTTGCGATCCGCATAGAAGGGCAGGGCTTTGACCTGCACGCCCCCCGCAAACTGTTCGTCAAGCTGATGACCGCCCTGATCGAAAACGCCCTGACCTACGCCAAAGAGGGGAGTACGATCATAGTCGCGCTCGACCCCGAAAGCAGGAGCATCGCCCTGACGAACGAAAAAGGGGGCGAAAAATACCTCTTCAGCTCCCGCATAGGTCAGAAAATGCTCGACCGTATCGCCCGCGAGATCGGGATCGAATACCGGATCGAAGAAGACGCAGAACGCTATCGTATCCGCCTTTTTATCCGTTAACCGACTGTTAGCCGTCGATTAGCTCTCCATTGTCCGGAGGCTGTTTAGAATACCTCTTTTTAAAAGAGGAGCAATCTTTTGTTTTCCAGAACGTACAGTAGCAGGGCCGTGATTGTCGGGGTATCACTGTGGTGGGTCATCGCGGCCAATTATTCATTTTTCCGGCATGTTGTGGAAGTTTATCCGCTTGCCTGGGCCTCGGCGTTGGAGCTGTTTTCGGTCGCTTTGGTGCTCTTTGCAAGCAGCGTACTCATATTGACGCTGTTGACAAACCGCTGGGTATTCAAACCGTTGGTTATTCTCATGTTGATGGTTACCGCGGCGGTCGCTTATTTTATGGACACATACGACATCGTTGTGGACAGTCACATGATCACCAATGTGCTTCAGACGAACGCCAGCGAATCGGCCGATTTGCTGAGCGCGAAGCTGGCCCTCTATCTCGTATTGATGGGAGCACTTCCGTCGTGGATCGTCTATCGCCTCGACGTCGTCTATCCGTCGTTTCGGAAACAGGCACTCGAAGACGTCAAAACGCTTGGAATCGTATTGGGCGTGGTGATTGTATGCCTACTTGCATTCAGTCCGTTTTACACCTCGTTTTTCCGCGAGCATAAACCGCTCCGTTTTTATGCGAACCCCTCGTATTACCTCTATTCGGTCGGTAAATACGTTTCCAAATCATTTTCACACGATTATACGGGGTTGAAAATCGTCGGAGAAGATGCGAAAATACCCGCGAGCGACAAAGATCGCGAGCTGGTGATCCTCGTCGTCGGGGAGGCGGCCCGTTGGGACCATTTTTCCCTGAATGGCTACAAACGCGAAACGAATCCGCTGTTAAAAAAAGAGGAGATCATCAACTTCTCCAATTTCAGTGCGTGCGGTACCGAAACGGCGGTTTCGGTGCCGTGCATGTTTTCCTCGCTGACCCGGGAGAATTACGAGGGGGGGCGTGCCGAACATACCGAGAACGTACTGGACGTTTTGTCCCATGCGAGGGTTAACGTTCTGTGGCGGGACAATAACTCTGATTCCAAAGGGGTTGCCCTCAGGGCGCAGTATGAGGATTTCAAATCCCCCGACAAGAACCCCCTCTGCGATGTCGAATGCCGTGACGAGGGAATGCTTGCAGGGCTTCAGGAATATATCGACGCCCACCCCAAGGGGGATATCGTCATTGTCCTTCACCAGATGGGAAATCATGGACCTGCCTACTACAAGCGCTATCCGAAATCCTTCGAGAAGTTTACCCCGGTCTGTAAAAGCAACCAGCTTGAACAGTGTACTCCCCAGGAGATTACCAATGCCTACGACAACGCTATTTTGTACACGGATTATTTCCTTTCGCGCGTCATTGCACTGCTAAAACAAAACGATGAAAAATTTGAAACGGCGATGTTTTACGTGAGCGATCATGGTGAATCGCTCGGAGAAAAAGGATTATACCTTCACGGCTTTCCGTACGCGATCGCCCCTGAAGCACAGACACACGTTCCGGCCCTGATGTGGTTTGGAAAGAATTTTGCGATCGATAGGGCGACGCTGCGAAAAAAAGCGCAGCAATCCTATTCCCACGATTCGTATTTCCATACGGTTCTTAATTTTACCGAAATCGACAGTAAGGTCTACAACCCTGAATTGGATATTTTGTATGGCGTCCACTAAAAACATCCTGCTCACCGCAACGCTTCTTGTATGCGTCATCCTCTTTTTCGGATGGAATCCCTCCGTCGATGTGTGGGTCCAGAACCACTTTTACGATCCGCTGAATCATCGATGGCTGATTGTGGAGGGGGAATGGCCTTGGCTCGATTTTATTCTGTACGACGGTATAAAAAAGCTTTTGATCGTTATCTATTCGGCCCTTTTGCTGGTTGTCCTTTTTGGATACAGAAAAAACTGGGTCCAGCGTTACCGCAGGGCGATCATCATTCTGGTACTCTCAGGCATCCTCGTTCCCTCGGTCGTGGTGGGATTGAAAACGCTGACGAATGTCCCCTGTCCTCGTGACTGGCAGATGTATGGCGGCGAATACCCGCATGTCGGGGTACTGGATTCCTATCCTGAAAACTTTTGTCGGGAACACCGTATCCGATGTTGGCCTGCCGGTCATGCCAGTTTCGGCTTTTCGCTGTTGGCACTGGTTTTTGCCTTTAGACGCAAACAGGCCAAAATTCTGGCACTGATCGGCACAATGGGGATAGCATGGAGCATGGGAATTTATAAAATTCTCAAGGGCGACCATTTTCTCAGCCATACGATAATCGCGATGATTATGGGATGGCTGATTATCCTTCTTATCGTCCGTTTGATCGATCTCCTGCAGCGTGGCAGGCGTGTTCAATGAAATTGAACGTTTTACCCAATTAATTTGATTTGACCCGTCCCGTCGTTCCCCGATACAATAAGTCCTACTTATTTCAGGAGAATACCCGGATGAAAACGATCCTTGCCTTATCGGTTTCGGCGCTTTTGCTATGTGCCGGAGCCCACGCCGCAGAACACCATCAGCCCCATTGGGACTACGACGACCACGGGCCCGCGCACTGGTGCGACTTCAGCGCAATCTGCAAAGACGGAAAAGCCCAGTCGCCGATCGACATCAAAACCTCGGAGACCGTTTCGATCGCCCCGTCGCACGTCATCAAACTCAATGAAAACGTCCAGGCTTCAAGCCAGATCGTCGATAACGGCCACGCCATCCAGGTCAACGTCGAAAACGGCGGGAAAATCACCGTGGAAGGGGTCGATTATCAGCTGGTGCAGTTCCATTTCCACGGCAAAAGCGAAGAAAAAATCGACGGCAGACAGTACGATCTCGTTGCCCACATGGTACACAAAAGCGCGTTCGGGAACCTTCTTGTCGTCGGCGTCTTGTTCGAAGAGGGGAAAGAGCGCAACGCGATCCTCGACACCGTGATCAAAGGGGTCGGAACCAAAACCGTCCTCAACCCTGCCGCGCTTCTGCCAAAAGAGAGCGGCCGCTATTTTCATTACATGGGTTCGCTCACGACCCCTCCGTGCAGCGAGAACGTCCGCTGGTACGTGATGAAAGAGATCCAGAGCGCCACACCCGATCAGATCGCGGCAATGCGTAAATTCTACGACCACAACTACCGCCCGGTTCAGCCGCTCAACGGCCGTGTCGTCGAATCGAAATAGGTTTTGCTATAATCTCACCCAAAAAGCGGGTTGAGATTGAAACTTTTATTCCTCCTCATCCAAAGCGTCTGGCTTGCTGCCGCGACGCTTCACCTGAGTGCCTCGTCCAATCCCGCACGTCTCAATCCCCTCATCGCCACCGATTCGGCCAGTTCGTCCATCGCCGGATTTTTGTTCAATTCGCTCGTGAAATACGATGAAAGCGGGACGAAAATCGTCGGCGACCTCGCCGAATCGTACCGTTTCATCACCCCGACGCTGATCGAGTTCAAGCTCCGACGCGGCGTGCTATGGCACGACGGAGCACCCTTTAGCGCCCGCGACGTCGCTTTTACCTACGAACTGATCCGCTCCCCCAAAGTGATCACCCCCTACGCCAGTGATTTCCGGATCGTCAAATCGGTGCGGATAATGGATGAATACACCCTGCGCGTCGCTTATGAAAAACCCTATTTTAAAGCATTAGAGATATGGATGATGGGGATCGTCCCGCGTCATATCCTCGAAAAAGAGGGTGACGTTATGGGGAGCCGCTTCAACACGGCTCCCGTCGGAACGGGTCCTTACGTACTCAAAAAACTGGAGTTCTCCAAGCAGATCGTTCTGGAGGCCAATCCCCGCTATTTCGAACATCCGCCCAAAATCGGGAAAATCGTTTTTCACGTCATTTCCGATCCGATGACCCGCTTTTTGATGCTCAAATCAAACCGGATTGACGTCAGCTCTCTCGAACCGATGCAGTACGAACGCCAGTTGGACGGGGCGTTTCATAAACGTTTCAAAACGCTGGAACTCCCTTCCCACAGCTACACTTACCTTGGGTTCAACCTGCGGCTCAAAAAATTTCAGGACCCCCGTGTCCGCGAGGCCCTCTCGCTTGCCATCGACCGCAAAGCGCTGATCGACCTGCTCTTCCTGGGGCACGGCAAAATCTGCACCGGGCCGTTTCTCCCCGGAAGCAAAGGCTATAATGCGAAGGTAAAAGCCCCGAAGCGGGATCTGGCCCGCGCCAGGGCACTGCTCAAAGCGGCGGGATATGATGAGAAAAATCCCCTTTCGTTCGAAATCGCCACCTCCAATTCCAACATGATCCGCCCCTACGCCGCCGAGATCATGCAGCGGCAGCTTGCCGAGGTCGGGGTTCGGGTGAGTTTGCGGGTGATGGAATGGCAGGCTTTTTTGAATACCGTCGTCGCCCCCCGGAAGTTCGATACGGTGCTACTGGGATGGGCCCTGTCGCTCACCCCCGATCCCTACGCGCTGTGGCACAGCGACAGTGACGTTCCGGGGGGATTTAACCTCGTGGGGTACCGTTCGTCCAAGACCGACCGGCTGATCGAGGAGATGGAGGGATCGGTCGACCCCGAAAAGATCGCTGCGCTGCAACGGCGTATTTATGAGCGTATCGCGCACGACAACCCTTATCTTTTTTTGGTGGTGCCCAATGACATCAATGTCTACAGCCGCTCGATTCGCGGCATCAAACCCACCATTAACGGGATCTGGGAAGATTACATCGACTGGGAGAAACAGTGAACACTACCATACTTTTTGATCTTGACGGAACCCTGATCGATTCGACCGAGGCGATCGTCGAGAGCTTCCGCCATTCCCTGGCGTGCCACGGAGACGTCGGGGAAGTTTCCGAATCGCACATCACCTCCCAGATCGGCCACACACTCGAGACGATGTTCGCCGCGGTCGGGGTACCCGATGGGCGGATCGCGGCGCATGTCGAAACCTACAAACTCCATTACCGCGAGATTTCCCGTTTCAAAACATTCCTGCTTCCGGGGGCAAAAGAGGCGATCGAAGAGGCTGCGGCATTTGCGCGGCTGGGGATCGTCACGACGAAAACGGGGCTTTATTCGCGGGAATTGATGGAGCATTTCGGGGTCATGGGGTATTTCGAGGTGCTGATCGGGCGCGAACACGTCGAGAACCCAAAGCCCCATCCCGAACCGATTTACAAAGCGCTCGAAGCGATGAAGCGTCCAAGGCACACCGCATGGATGATCGGCGATACCCGGCTCGATATCGAAGCCTCTGCCCGGGCCGGCATCGGATGCGTCGCCGTGACAAGCGGATACGATAACGCAGAACAATTACTAACATTAACGGATATTATACAACCTGATGCCCTCGAAGCGGTCCGTTTTATCGCTGCACGGGGCTGAAAGTAACACTTTTCCTTTCCGCGTTTCCCTCCCATAAAGTGAAAAGCTACATTTAAGAGCAACTTTCATAAAATACACGCATTGATAAAAATCAACTTAAAACTTAAGTCATGAGGGAGAATTCATGCTAGAGATTCGATGGCACAGTCGAGCCGGACAGGGTGCCGTAACGGGCGCAAAAGGTTTGGCCGACGTTGTATCCACCACCGGTAAGCATGTTCAGGCATTCGCGTTCTACGGTTCAGCCAAGCGCGGAGCGGCGATGACGGCCTACAACCGTGTCGACGACAAAGTGATTTTGAACCATGAGAAATACATGAGACCTGACTATGTTTTGGTCATCGACCCCGCTCTGGTTTATGTCGCGGACATTACGGCGAACGAAAAAGAGGATACGATCTATATCGTTACGACGCACATGAGTACCGAAGAACTGATCGCTTCCCAGCCGAAATTGGAAGGGAAAAAAGTTTATACCGTCGACTGCATCAAAATCGCCCAGGAGACTATCGGACGCGCGATCCCCAACACGCCGATGCTGGGTGCATTGATGAAAGTATCGGGAATGTACGACATCGAGTTTTTCAAAGAGAGCATGGTCAAAGTTCTCAAAAAACTCCCTCAAAAAATTATCGACGCCAATATGATCGCGATCCAACGCGCGTATGATGAAGTGAAATAAGGAGCACATGATGGAAAAAAAAGGATGGGATGGATTCGAAATCGGTGCCATGCTCCGATCGTTTGACGGGGCGACACGCGATATCGCGACGACGCTTCCCGAAAATCGCCCTTATTCACAGTCGAACTCGTTTACCGCGAGCGTTGCGGACTGGCGCATCGAGAAACCTTTGTTCAACAAAGACTACTGCATCGATTGCCAGTTTTGCTGGGTTTACTGCCCGGACATGTCGATCATCTCGCGCGACAAAAAAATGGTCGGTGTTGATTACGACCACTGTAAAGGGTGCGGTATCTGTGTGGAAGTCTGTCCGACGAATCCGAAATCGCTCTTGATGTTCCCCGAACAAAAAGACGAAGACGCAGCACTTGCCGAATGGCCTCAAAAAGATAAAAACGCTAAAGCAGAAGAACCAAAGGAAGACTAATGGCTGATACAATGGAACTACGCGACATTGAAGTCTGGGACGGTAATATGGCCGCGAGCCAAGCGCTCCGCCAGGTACAGGTAGACGTCGTTGCGGCTTACCCGATTACCCCGTCGACTCCGATCGTTGAAAACTACGGAAATTTTACGGCAAACGGCTATGTAGACGGCGAGTTCGTCATGGTTGAATCCGAGCACGCGGCGATGTCCGGCTGTATCGGTGCGGCTGCGGCCGGCGGACGTGTCGCTACGGCGACCTCTTCTCAAGGGTTTGCCCTGATGGTCGAAACGCTTTACTCGGCATCGGGGATGCGTCTGCCGATCATCCTCAACGTTGTCAACCGTGCCCTGGGCGCACCGCTCAACGTTAACGGCGACCACTCGGACATGTATCTCGGACGCGACAGCGGATGGATCCAGCTCGATGCCTACAACCCGCAAAACGCGTACGATCTGAACTTCATCGCGTTCAAAGTCGCCGAAGACCACGACGTCCGTCTGCCCGCAATGGTTCACCAAGACGGGTTCATGACGTCGCACACGGCTCAGGGCGTTGCGACCCTCACCGACGAAGCGGCCTACAACTTCGTCGGCGAATTCAAACCGATGAACGACATGCTCGACCTCGACCACCCCGTTACCCACGGGGTACAGACCGAAGAAGACTGGCACTTCGAACACAAAGCACGTCAGCAGCACGCCCTGATGACGGCGGTTCTGCCGAAAATCCAGGCGGCATTCGACGAGTTCGAAAAACTCAGCGGACGCAAATACAACATCGTCGAAACCTACAACATGGAAGACGCCGAACTCGCCGTCGTGTGCATGGGTACGTCGGTCGAAACGGCTGAAGAGGTTTCAAACGAACTCCGCGCCAAAGGGATCAAAGCGGGCGTCGTGGGAATCCGCGTATTCCGCCCCTGGCCTCTCGAGCAGATCGCCGCGGCCCTCAAAGGGGTCAAAGCGGTCGCCGCGCTTGACCGTTCAAGCCCGCACGGCGCGATGGGGACTCTGTACAACGAACTTGCCGGTACGCTGATCAACAGCGACACCAAAGCGGTATTGACAAACTACATCTACGGTCTGGGCGGACGTGACCTGACCAAAGCTCACCTCGTCGGGATCTTCGAAGATCTCAAGGCAAACATGGACGCAGGCAAGCCGACGACTCCATTGCAACAATACATCGGTCTGCGCGGACCGAAACTCGCGTTTTTCTAAGGAGTAAGCGATGTCAGAAATGAAAAAAATCAAAAACCTCAAAGAGTTTTCGACCTCTGCTGACCGTTTCGAAGGGGCGAACCTCCTTTGTCCGGGGTGTGCCCACTCGATCATCGTGCGCGAAGTCCTCAATGCGACCAACGACGATCTGATCCTGTCGGCATCGACGGGCTGTCTGGAAGTTTGTACGGCGGTTTACCCGTATACTTCATGGGACGCTTCGTGGATCCACATCGGATTCGAAAACGGTTCAACCGCCGTTGCGGGTGCCGAGGCGATGTACAAAGCGCTCAAGAAAAAAGGGCGCCTGAAACAGCCTGATCGTACCCCGAAATTCGTTGCGTTCGGCGGCGACGGTGCAACCTACGACATCGGTTTTCAGTGGATTTCGGGCTGTTTCGAGCGCGGACACAACATGATGTACGTTTGTCTGGACAACGAAGTCTACGCCAACACGGGCGGACAGCGCTCATCTTCGACGCCGATCGGCTCGTCAACGACGACCGCGCCTGCGGGTAGCGTGAGCTACGGCGAAAAAATGAACAAAAAAGACATGCTCGCCATCATGGCGGCGCACGGCGCTCCTTACGTCGCCCAGGTCGCTCCGAACAAATGGAAAGACATGGTCGCCAAAATCCAAAAAGGTTTCGCAGCGGAAGGCCCGGTTTACATCAATGCGATGTCGGCGTGTACGACCGAGTGGAAATTCGCTCCCGAAGATACGATCGCCGTATCCGACCTGGCGACCGATTCGCTTGTTTTCCCTCTCTATGAAATCATCGACGGAAAAGAGCTCAACATCACCTACCGTCCGAAAAACGTTATCCCGGTTCGTGACTATCTGGGGGCACAGGGGCGTTTCAAACACCTCTTTACCAAACAGTACGAACACATCATCGAAGAGTGGCAGCGCCGCGTCGATGCGCAGTGGGAATACCTCCAGCGCCGTGAAGAAGCACGCGTCTAAGACGCGCTTCTTCCCCATCCCTTCTTCCCTTTCTTCCCCTTTTTTTATTTTTGGAACCTTCTTTGCTTTAAAACGTCAAATACCGTTTATGGAAAGCGCATCATGTATCGAATGACTTACAACCACAAAGGCGTTACCGGCTGTTCAGCACGTGGAATCGCCAAACGCAACACCAAAGAAGAGCTGCTCAAACTGGCCGAAGAGCTCAAAGATTCCATCTGCAACATCGACATCCGTCCGATCGAAAACTACAGCGAAAAGAGACTTCCGCTGGAAGTGTTCGCCAACACCAAAGAGTTGCGATGAAAGGCTACTTTCTGGTCCTCGATGCGGGAACGGGGAGTATCCGCTCGGTCATATTCGATACCCTGGGCAATCAGGTCGCCATCGCGCAGTATGAATGGGAACACGTAGCCGAGGAGGGGGTCGCGGGGTCGATGGGATTCGATTATGTCCGGGGCTGGGAACTCGCCAAGCGCTGTATCGGCGAGTCGATCGCGTCCGCTAAAATCGACGCTTCCGCGATTATGGCGGTTTCGGCTTCGAGCATGCGCGAGGGGATCGTCGTTTACGATGCGCAGATGCGTGAGATATGGGGGGTCGCGAACGTCGACAGCCGTGCGGGATCGGAAGTGGCGTATCTCAAAAGCCGCGATCCGTTTTTGGAAAAGGAGTGTTACCGCAGCAGCGGGCAGACGTTTGCCCTCTCGGCGGCTCCTCGACTGTTGTGGCTCAAAAACAACCGGCCCGCACTGTATGAACGTGCCCGATATTTTACGATGATCAGCGACTGGATCCTCTTCAAACTCAGCGGGGAACTCGCCTCGGAACCCTCCAATGCGGGGACCGCCGGAGCGTTTAGCCTGACGCGGCGCGACTGGAACAAACGCGAATTCGAACAATGCGGTCTCAAGGATATGTTCGTACCGATCCGGGAGAGCGGGGAAGTTTTGGGGAAGGTGAGCGTACAGGCTGCCCGGGAAAGTGGATTGAGCCCCTCGACACTGGTGGTGATGGGTGGCGGCGACGTACAGATCGGAACCGCGGGCCTGGGAGCTTCAAAGCTCGGCGACGCCGTCGTGCTGGGCGGAAGTTTCTGGCAGCAGGTCGTCAATATCCCCTCCGGGGCGACTCTTTCGGATGCGATGTTGCTGAGGGTCAATCCGCATGTGGTGGCGGGAATGTCCCAGGCGGAGGGGATCACCTTTTTTACGGGGCTGGTGATGCGCTGGTTTCGCAATGCGTTCGGATGCGGTAAAAGCTATGCGGAACTCGAACGGATGGCCCAGAACGTTCCGCCGGGTTCGCACGGGATCATCCCGATCTTCAGCGACCGGATGAATTACGGGGAATGGATACACGCCTCGCCGTCGTTTCTGGGACTCGGGCTCGACGAGAGCAAGTACAACGTCGCCTCGATGTTTCGGGCCCTCGAAGAGAACGCGTGCATCGTAAGCGCGATCAATCTCGATAACATCAAAGCGTTCAGCGGCGTTTCGCCCACCTCGCTGACCTTTGCCAGCGGTGCCTCCAACGGGACACTATGGTCGCAGATCCTCGCCGACGTGAGCGCTCTGGAGGTGCGCGTTCCGGTGGTGAAAGAGGCGACGGCGCTGGGGGTAGCGATGGCTGCGGGGATCGGTGCGGGCATTTACGAAAGCTTTGAAGAGGCGGGGAGCCGCATCGTCACAATCGAGCGGGTGTATGAGCCGAACATGGCAAACCACGCACGCTACGCCGAAGTCAAAGAGCGGTGGCTCAACGCCTACGCCAAACAGATGGAACTGGTCCGCGAGGGGACGCTGGAGCCGATGTGGAAGGCTCCGGGGATTTAAAATCCGTACGCCTTTTCATCCAGAAGATCCAGCTCTTCGGTGTATTTGTCGTCGACGAACGGCTCGTAATGCGATTTGTAGTAGGCATAATGTTCCGTATGCTTGTGCCCTTCGAGCGCTTCTTCGTTTTCCCACGATTCGACGGCGAAAAATTTTCTCGGATTGACCTGCGACTGAAAGATGTAGTAAAAGAGGCATCCGGGCTCTTTGAGCGAAGGCGCAACCATGTCCTCAAGCAGTTTTTTGACCGTTTGGATGTGTTCTTCTTTGGCGATAAAGGTCACTTTTTTCGTAATTTTCATAGATTGATCCTTATTTTTTGAGTTTTGCCTGTTCCAGCTCCCAATATTCCATCTGAAACATTTGCGGGAGGCTAAGCGACGTCCATCCCCCCAGCTGTTCGGCTGAGAGGATTGCGGTGAGAGTGTGTTTGACGATGTCGCCGATGATCAGCGACTCTTTGTCGTCTTTACCCAGTACGACGATTCCCACCCCTTTAATCACAGCGTAGCGGGGGGCGAGATCAAGGCAGATGTGCTCGCTCAAGGCGTTGGCGTGGAAATAGGCTTTGTATTCCTGGGCAAATTGCACGATACCCTGGGCGATGTCCCCGTCGATGATGGCGGGGAAGGGTTTGATCCGGATAACGTGTTCGGGAGTCAGTCCCCCCTTTTTGACCAGGGATGCAAGATTGGGAAGGATGCTGAACAGCTGTGCGCGGGGTGAATCGATCAACATCGGGGAGAGATCGCATCCGCGCAGTTTCGACGCTTCCGCGGCTACGGCCGCAGCCACAGCGGGATCGCCTTTGCCTTCGCAATCGCCGCAGGCAAGGGTGACACGCTCGGCCAGATACGTTTCGGCTGCGGTGACGATTTCGATCATTTTTTCATAGGCCCGTTTGGCGTCATTGTCAAACGTAAAGACGCCGTGGTGCATCAGAATGATCCCGGACAAGGTACTCCAGTCGACGCTCCGGGTGAGTTCATGGATATGCTTGGCCAGTTCGAACCCCGGCATCACGTAATCGACGATGAGCATATTTTTTCCGTACAGCTCCTGCACCAGCGTTTTGCCGCCCGGGGTGTTGGTGAGGGTTACGACCGCGTCGGCATGGGTGTGGTCGACGTAATCAAAGGGGATGATGGCGTGGAGAATCGCTTCGATCGAGGGGTTGGGGGCGCTTTGGTCCGACATCGCTTCGCGCTGTTCTTTGACCATTTGGGTGTCCGAGAGGCTTTCGCGCTCGGCCATCGCACACAGCGCCCCCAGATTGACCGGGGAAAACCCCGGTTTTTCGATCGTATCGAGATTCCATCCGCTCCCTTTGACGTAGAGGGTATCGCCGATTTTGACGGAGGTGTTGCCTCCTCCGTGCAGGACCAGGCTTTTTTCGGCTCCCAGCAGTCGGGAGGTATACACCCGCATGGCGAGAGGATCGTTCCCGAAGCGGGCGGCAGTGGCGTCGTCGAAAAGGCTTTTCATAGGGTTACACCTTTGGTTTAATCCACGAATTATAGCGATGCAATAGTGAAATATGCTACTATTACCCCCAATAAAGACCGAATTTAAGGATATACATGCCGCTACTTGACAGTTTTTGCGTCGATCACACCATTATGCCCGCTCCCGCCGTCCGCCGTGCCAAAGGGATGAAAACGCCCAAAGGGGACGACATCACCGTTTTCGATCTGCGTTTTTGCCGCCCGAACGAAAAGACCCTCTCTCCCGAGGGGATCCACACCCTCGAACACCTTTTCGCGGGATTCATGCGGGATCATCTCAACTCGGATAAAACCGAGATCATCGACATCTCGCCGATGGGATGCCGCACCGGATTTTACATGAGCGTCATCGGAACCCCCAGCGAGGAAGAGGTAGCCGACGCATGGGAAGCGTCGATGAAAGATATCCTCGATGTCAAATCCCAAAACGATATCCCCGAACTGAACATCTACCAGTGCGGTACCTACAAAATGCATTCGCTCGAAGACGCCAAGGCGATCGCAACCGAAGTGCTGCGCAAAGATATCGATATCATGGACAACGAAGCACTCAAACTCGACCTATCGAAGGTAGAAAAATAATGGTCCTTTTGTTGCCGATGAACGGTGACGATACCCAGGAATCGGAGCTCAGCGGTATTTTGAGCGCCGAATTCTGGGCGACGGTCGAGGTCGAAGAGGGGCGCGTCGTGGAGATCAACTTTTACCGGGACCGCTCCGCGATCGAGACCCCCTGCGATGCCGTCATCGTTATCAACAATTACGAACCCGTGATGGAATTTCTCGATCAACAGATGATGGTTCTCGTCGCCCACGCGCAACGCACCGTCGACGATATCGTCGAGGCTTATCTTTTCCGTGAGTTGCACGATCTGGCACTATGATCACCTCGCTGCTCCATCCTACGCCCCATACGAAAATCATGGTGGTGACCAGTCATCTGGACTCGATGGCGGAGGAACTGGGGCGTTTTCTCTCCCCCTATGAGGGGCTTATCGATCTTTCGCTCTTCCCCGGGGAACATCGGGACCTCGTCCACGGCACATTTCACAAAACATTCCCGATCAAAGACTACCGATCCCCCGCCGCAGGCGTTCCCCGCGATTACGCCGCCGTGATCGTTCAGGATGTGCTGCACCGTCATGAGAATCCGCACAAATTTTTGCAGATGGCTTACCGGACGCTCCTCAACGCTTCGGAGATCATCATCGTCCAGCAAAACGGCTCGATGCCGCCGGCCGAGGTCGAATCGCTGCTCGATCAGGCTGAATTTCGGGCAATTAATGCGATCATGGATTTGATCGAAGGGTACGATGTGATCGTCGGAAAAAAAATGCACATGTGGGGTAAAGGGCTATGAAGCGATGGGTGCAAAGCGACGACGGCAGCTATACCGCGTATAGCAGCGAGTACGACGAACACTACCACTCGACCAAGGACGGGGCGCTTAACGAATCGCTCAAAAAACATATCGAGCCCGCTTTTAGGCTGCATGCGCAAAAAGAGCATCTGCGCATCATAGACATCTGTTTCGGGTTGGGATTCAATACGCTTCTGAGCCTCCATTACCGCGATGCCTATTATCCCGATACGACGCTCGAAATCTATTCACCCGAACTTGACGGCGATCTGGTCGCTTCGCTGGTCGATTTTCCCTACCCCGAAATATTTGAACCGTACCGAAACATCATCACCGACATCGCAACGCTCGGCGGTTATGAGGACGAGCGGACGCAGATCACCGTGGAGATCGCAGACGCGAGGGTAGCGATACGGGAACTCTCGGGGGAGTGGGACGTCTGCTACCAGGACGCGTTCAGCCCGCAGACCAATCCGATGCTGTGGACGCGGGAATATTTTGCCGATGTGGCAGGGCTGATGGGGGAGGAGGGGGTCGTGACGACTTATTCGACGGCGCTGGCCACCCGATTGGCTTTACATGAAAACGGATTTCACGTCTATCTCAATACGGGCAAGGGGTATCGTAACGCGACGATCGCTTCACGGCGAGAACTGGCCGGGTACACGAAAGTCGATATGGCACACAAGATTGCCTGCAACCCCGATGCACGGAGCCTTAGCGACGAAAGTCCGGGTCTTTGAAGCGGTAGTGCTCGATCAGGTGGCGGAGGCGGTTCCCGTTGAAGCGCCAGAAGTGCTTGGGATCGAATTCAGGGTGTGATGTCATGCGCTGAAAGAGGGCTTCTTCATCCAACCCCGGCTCATTTCGATCGCACTCGACCATGATCCGCTCGAGCAGCTCCACCGATTCTGGGGTCGTATCGTCGTCGCTGAGGCGTCGGACCGGGAGAAAAGCGTACAGCTTCCAGACGGTGAGGATCACTCCTCCGACGAACGATCCCAGCATAATCCATTCGAGCGGTTTCATGAATATTTCCTTAATGAAGGGATTTTATTCCTTCGTCGTTCAAATTAGTATAAAGAATGGATGCGGTCGATGTCGTCCCAGCTCATCCCTTTGGGCTTCGAAGCGCTCAGGATGTGGCGGATGTATCGCGCGAAAACGTCCGTTTCGATGTTGACGCGGGTCCCTTTTTTATAGGTACCGAAGAGCGTTTCGCGCATCGTGATCGGGATGATGGTGAGGCGGAAGGCATCTTCGTATACGTCGTTGACGGTGAGGCTCACCCCGTCGATCGTAATCGAGCCCTTGGGCGGGATCAGCGGGATAAACCCGCTATCGACCTCAATGATCACGTCGTAGCTGTTGCCGTTGTCGGTAATGGAGCGGACGGTACCGATCGTGTCGACGTGCCCCTGGACGATATGCCCCTCGAACCGGTCTCCCATTGCCATTGCCGGTTCGATGTGTACTTGACCTGAGAGTTTTTCGGTCGCGATGTGCTCAAGGGTTTCGGGGGAGAGTTCGACGGTAAAGCCGTCGTTTTCGATGCTGACGACCGAGAGGCAGGTGCCGTTGATTGCAATCGAATCGCCCAGTTTCGGTTTGTGGCGCGCTTTGAGTGCAAGGCGGTTGGCGCTGAAGTTTTTGACACTCGCCATCTCCCGGATCAATCCCGTAAACATGAAACCCCTTCGTTAAAATACTATTTTACCCTCTTCCTGCAAGGAACGGATAATTTGTTTGGCTTTTTCGTGGCCGTTATAGGCCGCTTTGCGGCACCATTCGAGTGCGGCGTCGTGGTCTGCGTCGCACCCGAGCCCCTGATCGTGCATCAATCCGAGGTTGTACTGCGCTTCGGGGAGGTTCATTTGCGCGGCGCGCGAAAAACAGACGAAGGCACGGGCATAATCCTGCGGGACGCCGTACCCCTCTTTATAAAGGACACCGAGGTTGTTAAAGGCGTTCGCGTTCCCCCGTTTTGCCCCCTCTTCGTACCAAAAGGCCGCTTCGGAGAAATTCTGGACGCATCCCAGTCCCCGCTCCAGGCTCAGTCCCGCTTCGTATTGCGCCTGGGGAAATCCCAGGATCGCCGAACGCAGGAGCAGTTCGTGCGCTTTGAACTGGTCGTGCGCCACCCCCGCCCCGTCGGCGTACATCAAGGCGAGGTTGTAGATCGCCGCGGGTTCGTCGTGTTCGGCCGCCTGAGAGTAGAGGGCGAACGCTTTGTCGAGCGAGGGTTCGGTCCCCAGCCCTTTTTGGTACATGTATCCCAGCGATGCCACCGCGGTGGGGTTTCCCTCCCGCGCGAGCGCCTCGAACCGCGTCAGCGCGGCTGCGTAATCGCCGTTATTGAAAGCTTCCAATGCATCGTGAAGCATCGATTCGCTCCTTTGCGTTTTTCGGGATTATAGCGGCGCACCCTTAACGGCGCACCTTCCGGTGGCTCCGCTGTTTTTCCTTAAGGAGGGTTACAACATCTTTGAGCTCCTCTTTTTTCTTGAGCAGCTCGTCGCGGATCATGTGCTCCTCATCGCCGTCGATTTCGGGATCGTACTCGACGGGTGAGGGGTCGTAGTTTTTCAGCATCTCTTCCAATGTCAGGGGTTTGTCGTTTTTCATGGCAATCGCTCGTCATCAAAAGGTTTTCTTAATTCTAGGCTATTTTTCCTTTGGATTTTATAGGTTTCAACAATCAAGGTTATAATTGCGTTCAAAGAATGTAGTAAAGAAGCAAAATCATGCAATATGACGTAATCGTAGTCGGCGGAGGACACGCCGGAATCGAAGCGGCCCTGGCCGCAGCCCGGATGGGACACAATACCCTGATGGTCTCCATACTTGCCGAACAGGTGGGAGCGACGAGCTGCAATCCCGCCGTCGGGGGACTGGCCAAAGGGCACCTGGTACGCGAACTCGACGCCCTGGGCGGGGAGATGGGGCTGCTCACCGACGAAGCGGGGATACAGTTCCGGATTCTCAACATCACCAAAGGGCCCGCCGTTCGCGGAAGCCGCGCCCAGATCGACATGGACCGCTACCGCGTCATCGCGCGCAACACCATCCTCACGACCCCCAACCTGAGCCTGATCCAAGAGACGGTGACGTCGCTGCTGATCGAAGACGATACCGTCGTGGGGGTACAGACCCATCTGCTCAACGAATACCGCGCTTCGCGGGTGATTCTTACGACCGGGACGTTCCTCAACGGAGTCGTTCATATCGGCGAAGTGACGCAGGAGGCGGGGCGGTTCGGAGAATTTGCCGCCAAAGGGCTCAGCGATCAGCTCCGTTTGCTTGGGGTGAACGTCGGGCGGCTCAAAACGGGGACATGCCCCCGCGTCGACAGTTCCTCGATCGACTTTAGCGTGATGGAACTCCAAGACGGCGACGAGCTCCCCGCACCGTTCAGTTTCCGGACCGACCGTGAGGCGTTTGCCCGTACCAAAAAACAGCTCCCCTGCTACATCGCCTACACGAACGAGGAGACCCACAGCCTGATCGAGGGGAATTTTCACCGCGCCCCCCTCTTTACCGGACAGATCGAAGGGATCGGGCCGCGCTACTGCCCCAGCATCGAAGACAAGATCAACCGTTTCCGGGACAAAGAGCGTCATCACCTCTTCATCGAACCTCAGACGGCGGAGAACACCGAGTGCTACATCAACGGGATGTCCACCTCGCTTCCCCCCGACGTGCAGCGCGCCATGATACATTCGGTCCGCGGGATGGAAAATGCCAAAATCGTCCGATACGGCTATGCCATCGAGTACGATTACGTCGACCCGACGGAGCTTCGCCATACTCTCGAGACGAAAAAGATCCGCAACCTCTATTGCGCCGGGCAGATCAACGGGACCACCGGATACGAGGAAGCGGCCGCACAGGGGCTCATGGCCGGGATCAACGCCAGCCTCAGCCTGCAGGGGAAAGAGCCGCTTGTGCTGCGCCGTGATGAAGCCTACATCGGCGTCCTGATCGACGATCTGGTCACCAAGGGGACCAAAGAACCTTACCGGATGTTTACTTCCCGCGCCGAATACCGGCTGCTGCTGCGCGAGGAGACCGCCGATCTGCGTTTGGGCAAATACGGTCACGCGCTGGGGCTCATTTCGGACGCTCAAATGGAACGGATCGACGCGAAACGGCGACAGATTGAGGAGGGGTTGGCACTTCTGGAAGAGACGGTCTATACCCCCAACAAAGAGTTCCTGGCCTTTTTGGAAGAGATCGGCGAAGAGAAAATCAGCGACAAACTCGCCGCGACCCAGCTCGTTTCGCGTAAGACGTTCGACGAGGAGAAACTCCTGAAACTGTTCCCGCAGTTCAAAGAACTCGACCCCTACATCGTCGAGCAGATCCTGATCGAGGCCAAATACGCCCGTTACGTCGAAAAACAAAGCGACGACATCAAGCGGATGGAGTCGATGCTCCACATCGCGATCCCCTCCGATTTCAATTTCGGCTCCGTTTCCGGACTCTCTAAAGAGATCGTCGAAAAACTGGAAAAATTCAACCCGCCTACGTTGCAGGCGGCATCGCAGATAAGCGGGATCACCCCCGCCGCCCTCGACATCCTGCACATCTACATCAAAATGGCCGCCAAAGGAAAAAAATGAGATATTTCTACTACGTCCATACGGGGCACCGTATCGGTCTGGATCGCTTCCACCGCGCCGTTGCGATCGTCAACGAACTTCAAAAAGAGATCGACATCACCCTGCTGTGTTCGGATTTCCGGATCGCATCACAGGCGAGAGAATACGGGATCAAACGCGCCGTCGGGGTCGATGTCGTGCGCAACATCCCCCAAATCGCCGTTCACGGCGACAAGATCATTTTCGATTCGGCCGAGCTCAATCCGGTCTTGCACGATGACATGTGCCGTTTTTTCTCGACGTTTGTCCGAATCGGCGACGACCCTTCCGATGCGAAGCACCCGGGCGAATTCCTGATCTCCCCCTATCTCGAAGGAGAAGGGATCTGCCGCGGCGTGGTGATCGGCGAACAATACTTCCGCCCGCTTCCCAAGACGATCGCGATGGCTCTTTTCTTCGGGGACGACGACTACGAAAAGGACCTCGAAAAACTCCAGGGGATATTCGCACCGCATAAGATGGACCTGCTGATGGGCTTTTATCATTTCCTGGGATACGAGAATAGCCTGAAAGAGAGTTTCGGGACGATCCATGATTCAGAGACATACGATGAGGTGATCCGCTCGACGAACGTTTTACTCAGCGCCTCGCCGCAGGCGGTTTTGCAGAACCTCGCCGCCGGAGGCCGCCCCGTTTACCTTCAACGCCCCGATTATCCGCACGATTTTCTCCCCCTTTTCAAAGAACTGAATATCCCGGTCGTGACCGATCTTACGCAAGAGAAGCTTATGCAAACCATAAGTATCGCTTTATCAAACAACTATCACTTAATGGATAAAAACAATACGAAAGTAATCGAATTCATAAGGAAAACTTTCAATTTATAGAAACTTTAAACCTTTTTCACTTATGATAGAGTGTTAAATTTCCAAATTAAGTGAGATGACAATGATGGATGAAAGCAGAAGAGGGTTTATCGGAAAAGCCTTTGGTGCCGTCGCCGCCGTCGGAGGGATCGCATCGCTGATCGCGATGAAGAAGACATGGGATCCGCTTCCGAGCGTCATGTCTGCCGGTTTCACGACAGTCGACGTATCAGGGCTCGAAGCCAATAAACTCGAAGTCGTCGTATGGCGGGGCAAACCGGTGTTTGTCCTTAAATATACCGAAGATATGAAACCGACCGACGGACGCAGCGTCAAAATCGGGGATCACTATTTCTCTGTAATGATCGGGCTGTGTACCCACCTGGGATGTATCCCGGCTTACCGTGCCGACCAGCACGATTTCAAATGCGCCTGTCACGGCGGTGAATTCACCGATGCGGGCATCAACAAGTTCGGACCGCCGCCGCGTCCGCTCGACATTCCTCCGTTCAAACTTGACGGCGTAACGCTTGTACTGGGTGAAGAAGGCCCTGAATACAAAGCGATGATGGCAAAAGCGTAAGGGGGGAAATATGGCAGAATTTAAAAAAGCAGACTCGATGCTCGAGTGGTTTGACCAGCGTCTGGGTGTCGTCAACTTTGCAAAAGTGATGATGACCGAGTATTGGATTCCCAAAAATATCAACTTTTTGTGGGCGATGGGGGTATTGCTGACCGTATTGTTCACGTTCTTGCTGGTGTCGGGGATCTTTTTGTTGATGTATTACAAACCGGATGTCAACCTAGCATTCGACAGCGTCAACTACACGATCATGCAGGAAGTCGCCTACGGATGGCTGTTCCGTCATATCCACGCGGTGGGTGCGTCGGTCGTCTTCCTTGTCATTTACATCCATATGTTTACCGGGATCTATTACGGCTCGTACAAAAAAGGGCGTGAGATGATTTGGATTTCAGGGATGTTGCTGTTTGTCCTTTTCTCGGCGGAAGGGTTCAGCGGATACATGCTTCCGTGGGGCCAGATGTCGTATTGGGCGGCGTACGTAATTACCGAAATCTTCGGCGGGATTCCCGTGATCGGAGACGAACTGGTGGTTTGGATCCGCGGTAACTTCTACGTTTCCGATGCGACCCTGACCCGCTTCTTCATGCTGCACGTGCTGCTCATCCCGTTGCTGATCCTCGGTGCGATCGCGTTCCACTTCTACGCGCTCCGTTTCCCGCATGTCAACAACGAAGACGGCGAGTTTTTCGACTTCGACGAAGAGGCCGAGAAATACAAAGCAGGCAAGAAAAAAGAGTCCAAAGTCGTCCCTTTCTGGCCGGTGTTCCTCTCGAAAGACTTTTTCGTCCTCGGGTTCTTTATGCTCTTCTTTTTCTACCTGGTCTTCTTCCATTACGGGTTCGCGATGGATGCGATCAACTTCGACAAAGCCGACGGCCTGAAAACCCCTGCCCACATCTACCCTGAGTGGTACTTCCTGTGGAGTTACGAAGTGTTGCGCGGATTCTTCTTTGAAATCGCCGGTATTTCCGGAAAAGACCTCGGTCTGATCGCATTCGGAATCGCGAACGCGATTTTCTTCTTCATGCCGTGGCTGGACCGCTCGCCGATGGTTAAACCGGCGAACAAGCGCCCGTATTTCAAATACTGGTTCTGGTTCATGATGGTTGACCTGATCGTCTTGACGATTTACGGAAAACTGCCTCCGACCGGTGCCAACGCATGGGTAGGGTTCGCGTCATCTTTGACGTTCCTGACGCTGTTCGCGTTGCTGCCGTTTATTACCAAAGCAGAAGCTAAAAAAGTGGGGGGCAAATAATGAAAGAGTTTAAAATCTTGGCCGTCATTGTTGCTCTTGTCGGCATTACCTATTACGGGATCGAACCGTATGCACACCACGTGATGCATCCGGAGGTCGCACCCGCCGATTTCACGTTCAAAGATCTGAAAAACGTTGATACGTCGATTGCAGGGAACCCCGAAAACGGGAAAGTCCTCGTCGAAGCCAACTGTATCGCGTGTCACTCGATCGAAACGGCGGGCCATCCGCAGATGATGCCCAACGCCGATGCTGCCGCCAGCTACGGCGTCGTTCCTCCCGATCTGAGCGGAGCGGGGTGGATTTACGACAAAAACTATTTGGCCAATTTCATCTTTGACCCCGTCAGCGCGATGAAACTTCAGCACAAATACACGCCTGAAAGCGGCAAACAGTTCCCGATGCCTTCGTACAACTGGATGTCGGCGCAGGAAATCATGGATATCGTCGCGTACCTGCAGTCGATCGCTCCCAAAGCGAAATCGGGGACCGAATCGCATAAAAATACATTCGAAGCGGCATGCGGACGCTGCCACTCCATGGCGTATGCGGGACTCGAATCGACCACGCCTCCCGATGTGATCAAAAACTACATGGGAGCCACACCGCCGGATCTGTCGCAATACATCAAAAGCCGCGGCGAGCACTACCTTTACAGCTTCATCAACGACCCGCAGGTTCTCCTGCCCGGAACGTCGATGCCCAGAACGGGTCTGAACCAGAAAGCCCAAGAAGAGGTCATCGCCTACATGGAAGAGATCGGCGACCGCAAAAAAGCCGAACGCGAAAGCCTCGGGCTTTACGTGATGCTTTATACCGCGGTATTCGCTCTTCTGGCCTGGGCGTGGAAACGCAAAATCTGGTCGGAAGTACACTAAGGAGTCAGGGATGAAAATGATTAAAATGATGGCTCTTGCCGCACTGCTCGGCAGTGCGGCCATGGCAAACGAAACGCTGGCCCTGAACATGAGCCAGATGGAAAACGGCCTGAGCAACGTCCAAAAAGGGTTTTTGTACAATGCACCCGTCCTTATCAAAGGGGGCATCAGCGAAATCCAAAAAGCCAACGCGTTGTTTCATAACGCCGATGCGACCAAAAAGTATCTTCCTAAAGAAAAACAGCATATGAGCAACATCGCCTTCAATGCCGCGAAGCGTATCGACGCTTCGAGCAACGAGCTCATCAAAGCGCTGAATAAAAAAGAATACTCCAAAGCGAGCCAGTCGTATTCGGAGATCGTCAACGCCTGTACCGCGTGCCACGCCGTCGTTCGCGGCTGGTAAAGCGTACCTGCGCCCCGCGGGGCGTTCCTTCGTGTCTGCGCCTTTGGTTGTGCAGCTTTCTCTAATTCCTCCGATAAATAAAACTCCAAACAACATTTCGCTACACTCCCGCCATAATGGATAAGGTTTAGATACAAGGATCACTTTGCTAGTTGACAGTTACGGCCGTACGGTCGATTATTTGAGGGTGTCGGTGACGGAGCGGTGCAATTTCCGCTGCCAGTACTGCATGCCCGAAAAACCCTTTTCGTGGGTTCCCAAAGAGAATCTGCTCAGTTTCGAGGAACTGTTCGAATTTATCCGCGTGGCGATTGACGAAGGGGTGAAGAAGATCCGCATTACGGGGGGTGAGCCGCTTCTGCGCGAAGACCTCGACGCCTTTATCAAAATGATCCACGACTACAAAAATGACATCGATCTGGCGATGACCACGAACGCCTACCTGCTCAAAGGCTCCGCCCAAAAGCTCTACGATGCGGGACTTCGGCGGCTGAACGTCTCGATCGATTCGCTCAAACCCGACGTAGCTGAGAAAATCGCCAAAAAAGACGTTCTCGGTCCCGTACTGGCCGGCGTGGAAGAGGCGCTCAAAGTGGGGATGAAGGTTAAGGTGAACATGGTTCCCATGAAAGGGCTCAATGACGGCGAAATCCTTGACGTTCTCGAGTACTGCAAAGCCCGCGGTATGACGGTACGCTTCATTGAATACATGGAGAACGTCCACGCGGAGGTGAATATCAAGGGGATGCAGAGCCCCGAATTGCTGGAGATAATCGGTAGCCGTTACGCGTACGAAGACCTGGGATTCGACGGCCACTCACCATCGCACTATTACCGTCTCGAGGACGGCTATGAATTCGGGATCATCGAACCCCACAAAGACGATTTCTGCACCAAATGCAACCGCATCCGCCTCACCGCCGAGGGCAACCTGATCCCCTGTCTCTATTTCGACGAGGCGATGAGCATCCGTGACGCCGTCCGCCGGGGAGACATCAAAGAAGCGGCACTGGTGCTCAAAGAGGTCGTCCGTACCAAGCCGGAGAAAAACCGCTGGAGCGAAGGGGATGCAGAAGCCTCGAACCGCGCCTTCTACGAAACGGGAGGGTGAGATGCTCTACCTTGTAGAACATTTTTACTCCGTGCAGGGGGAGGGAAAATATACGGGACATCCGTCGATGTTTTTTCGCTTCGGAGGGTGCAACCTGACCTGTGAGGGATTCGGGTGCACCGAAATCGCCCCGGACGGGAGCGAAGTGATCGGATGCGATACCGTATATGCCGTCGACCGAAAGGGATTCGGCGGGATATGGATGGAGATCGAGGAACTCCAGACGCTGATCTGGATCATGAACGGCTACCGCCTTCCTCCCCATGTCGACGTCGTTTTGACCGGCGGGGAACCGCTGGTGTACGCAAGCGAGCCGATTTTCGTTCAGTTTATCGAATACCTGGTGTCGCAGGGGCACCGTGTGACCTTCGAGACGAACGGGACGATCGCACCCGACTTCGGTCGCTACCCTTTTTACCGGGAAGCGACCTATGCCCTTTCGGTCAAGCTCTCCAACAGCGGCGAGCCCAAAGCCCGACGGGTCAGACCTGAGGCGATCACCGCGATTGTCGCCAATGCGAAAGAGTCGTTTTTCAAATTCACCGTCGACGAGCCTTCCTTGATGAACCACATCGAGACGGAGATCGACGAGATCATCGCCGAATACCCCTTCACGCCCGTTTACTGCATGCCGCTGGGCGGTGACAAGGCGCATATCGAAGCCAACTGCGAATCGGTGATCGAGTTGTGCAAACGCCGGGGATTCATCTATTCCGATCGTCTCCATATCCGTATCTGGGATCAGAATCACGGGGTATAATATCGAGATTACTTGAGGTCGGAACAGGTGACCTCAAAAGGCAGTGACCCATCATGATTATCCGTAAACTTTTCAAATTCGAAAACGCCCACATCGTCCGAGGTTGTTCCACGCAGCGTTGCCGCGCCTCGATCCACGGCCATTCGTACAAGGTCGAAGTGCTGTTCGAATCCAAATACCTCGACCGGGGGCAGATGGTGTACGATTTCGGCCTGATGAAGCAGGGGATGAAAGAGCTGATTGATAGTTTCGATCATGCCGTGGCGATCTGGGATGCGGATCACACCGAATACATCGACGCGATGAAAGAGTACTCGGCACGGTGGGTCCTCCTCCCCGTTTCCCCTTCCTGCGAGCAGTTTGCGCGGGTCATTTTCCTGATGATCGACCGTTTGCTCTGTTCCACCCACATGATTAACGGTGAGCGCGGGGTAAGGCTGCACAGCGTCATCGTACACGAAACCGACACGGGATACGCGCAGGCGTTCGAGGAGGATGCTTATTCGGAATGGATGGGGACGATTGCGCTCGATGCAATCCGTTTCAGCAAAGAGGTGCGTGAGGGGTGGAGCGATCCGCAACTGTGGGAAAAGGTCCTCAACGGCGATATCTTCGTCAACCCCGATACCGTTTAAACGGTAATCAAAGAGTTTTTTTCGAAAGCGCTGAAGGGCCAGCGCGTGGGGATCACTTTGACTTCCGAGCCTTTTTCCAGCCTTTCGAGTGCGGCATCGACCATCACATAGGCGTTGGCGCGTGAAAGAGGGAGGACCATTCCGGGACCGAACTTCGGGCTCGGGGTGAACGATTCCCCGTCGTACCACCCCGGGATCAGCGCCCTTCGCCCTTTTTTGACGCGGAAATCTTCTCCCATTTTCGCCGCAAGGGCAGAGAGGTATTTGTCCCCCCGACCGCTTAGTGCAAGAATGGCACTCTGGGCGAAGAGTTCGAAACACAGCGCCGCGGCCAGGGGATTGCCCGGGAGATTGAGGACCAGCGTCGAGCCGATCCGTCCGAACGTCGTCGGTTTTCCGGGTTTGATGTCGACTGATTCGAAAGCGCTCTCAAATCCCAGTGAGGCGAACGCCTCTTTGGTATAGTCGGCATCGCCGACGCTGACGCCTCCGGAGGTGATGATGAAATCGGCACGCAGCGCGCTGCGGATGTGTTCACGGATCGATTCGAGCGTATCCTGGGCGGTGCCGGTAAAAATAACGTCACATCCCAGCTCCCGTGCCCGTGCGGCGAAAGTGGGGGTGTTGGTATTGTAAAGCTGTCCCGCACCGACGCTTTCGTAATGCATTTTCAGCTCGTTGCCCGAAGAGAAAAGGGCAATACGGGGACGGCGGAAAAGGCGTATGTGCGTAATCCCCTGCGACGCCAGTAACGCGATGTGGTGAGCGTGCAGCAGCGTGCCGGACTCGAGCAGCACCATCCCTTTTTCGATGTCTTCGCCGCGAAGGCGGATGTGTTGGGAAGGGCGGATCGAAGTGGGGAGGGTGACGCGCCCTTCTTCCAGTTGAACCTCCTCGACGGGAACGATAGCCTCGCATCCTTGCGGAATGCGCGCACCCGTCATGATCCGGATGCACTGGTCTTCGACCATGCGGATCTCTTCTTGATCGCCGGCAAAGATGGTGCACGACTGGGTGAGGGTTTTCCCCGCATCTTCCACCCGTACGGCATAGCCGTCCATCGCCGAGTTGTCAAAAGCGGGGAGGGGATACGCGGCGCTGACCTCTTGTGCCAGAACCCGGTGAACGGCGTTTTCGATCGGCTCGATTTCGCTTTCGAGCGGATGGGAAAGCGCGTAAATTTTTTCGAGCGCCTCTTCTACGCTGATCGCCATGGTGCCTCCTTCAAAACGGCGTGCGGATCGCACGGTCGCGGTTTTAAAAATGATAGACGATTATAGGCAAATTAAGGTAAAATCCCCTTTATGGAAGCTATGTATGCAGCGGGATTGAATATCCACTATTTCGGGGTCATTGTGCTGATGGGGGTCGTCCTCTTCAATATCGTCATGCTCGCCTTGTCGCAGCAGGTGGTTCGCTACGCGAAGCGGATGCGGATCGTGATGCCCATATCGGCATCCCTGATCGCCCTGATCCTTTTTACGGGGGCGGTGATGATGGCGGCCAAGCAGTTGGCGTTTAACGCTTCGAACGTGGCGATGATCGCCGTCGCCGTCGTCATGATCGTGCTGGAAGCCAAGCGCTACAAAACCCTTAAACGCCGGACCGACATTTCGAAGGAAGGGGCGTTTGAAGGTTACAAAGCCAAAGCGTTCCGTTTTCTGGGGATCGAGATGGCGCTGCTGGGACTGATGACGGGATGGATGGTGGCACTGTGAAATTTTTGCTCCATCCCGACGCGGGTGCGCCGGAGCTGAGCGTCAGCGGGGACGACTACAAATACCTGATCAAAGTCCGCCGTCACAAAAGCGGTGACCTGATCGCGTTTCGCAGCCGCAGGGCATTGCAAGAAGAGTTCCGTTACCGGTTGGAGAGAACGGAGGGAAAAAGCGCGTTGTTCCGTCTTGAAAGCCGAAGAGAAGCTCCGTGCGAGGCAACCCGAAAACTGCACATAGGGTGGTGCCTCGTGGACCCCAAAACGGTGGAAAAAACCCTTCCGATGCTGAGCGAATTGGGCGTCGGGACAATAACGTTCATCCATTGCCGCCGTTCGCAGCGCAATTTCCGCCTTGATTTCGAGCGGTTTGAGCGGATCTTGGAGAGCTCCATTATCCAGTGCGGCCGCACCTCCTTGATCGAATTGCGCGAGAGCCGCAGCCTCGGTGATTTTTTAAACGACCATCCGGATGCCGTTGTCATGGATTTCGGCGGAGAGCCTTTGCGGGGAGACGAGGGGATCGACACCATCGTCATCGGTTGCGAAGGGGGATTCGACGACAGCGAACGAAAACTGTTTCGAAACATCCGTTCATTCGCGGTCCCGACCGTCCTGCGCTCCGAAACGGCGGCGGTGGCCGCTGCCGCGGCGCTGTTGTAAAAAAATCTTTTTTAAGATATAATTCGCCTCCAAATCATCCGCCCCCGTACGGATGTAAAACTATACCGGCCGACGTACAACGACGTCGACCACCAAGGCATAACCTAATGAAAAAAGATCTTCACCCTAACGTTGTCGAAGCAACGGTAAACTGCGCGTGCGGCAACACGTTTAAAACAAAGAGCGTCAAAGAATCGATCCGTGTCGATATCTGCAACGAATGCCACCCGTTCTACACCGGTTCTGAGCGTCAGGTCGACACTGCCGGACGTATCGATAAATTCAAAAAACGCTACTCGCTCAACTAATCACCCAAGCTCCCCGGGGAATCCCCGAGGGGCCTTTTGCTCTCGCAATTACGCTTGCCTCTTTAAGGCAGAACCGGGAAGAACCATGCTTTCACTTGTCCCCACTCCCATCGGAAACATTGCCGACATCACCCTTCGTACACTAGAAGCTCTCGCGCAGGCCGAGGTTTTATTGTGCGAAGATACCCGTGTGACGAAAAAACTTCTCCATTTCCTGAAGGAACGCTACAACCTGGCCATTGCGCAAGAGCAGCAGTTTGTCAGTCTCCACTCCCATAACGAAGCCGATTTTCTGGCGGGTTTGAGCCCCGATTTTTTTGACCGCAACGTTGTCTACGTCAGCGATGCGGGGATGCCCGGCTTCAGCGATCCGGGGCAGATGCTCGTGCGCTATTGCATCGACAACGGGGTTGAGTACGACGTCCTTCCCGGAGCCAATGCCGCGCTGACGGCATTTGTCGCCAGCGGTTTCGTGGAGACGAAGATGCTGTTCGCGGGATTCCTTCCGCACAAAGGGAACGACCGTTCCGCCGCGTTGCAGGAGGCCCTTTTCAACGGCTATACCACGGTACTGTACGAAGCACCGACGCGGCTGGAAAAACTGCTGCGGGAGATTTCCGCCGCCGCGCCGCTGCGGGAAGTTTTCCTGGCAAAGGAACTGACGAAAAAATTTCAGCGCTTTTACCGCGGCACCGCGGCCGAGCTGCTTGAGAGGATGGAAAAAGAGATCCGCGGGGAATGGGTCGTAGTGATCGGAGCCTCGGAGGGGAAAAGTTCGGCGCTGTGCGAAGCCGACATCCTCGCTCTCGACATACCCAAAAAAGCGGCATCGAAGCTGATTGCCCGGATAACGGGCGAAAATCCCAAAGAGTGTTATCAGCGACTCTTAAACACATAGAGATATAATAACCGTTAAAAAACATTTCAAGCCCGCGGGCACAAGCAAAGAGAGCAGAATGCTTATTTACGGAAAACAGCCCGTATTCTACGCGCTGGAGCGCCATAAAGACCGGATCAAGACCCTTTATCTGGCCAAAGAGATCGACAAAAAAGAGTACGGCGCCCTCATGAAAATGGGCTTCGAGATCAAGCGTATCCCTCCCAACGCCGCGCAGTCGATGGTGAAGGGGGGAAACCACCAGGGCTACATAGCCGATATCTCCCCGGTCGTTCCCTATGCCTCCCCGTTTCTCAAACGGTGCGATTTCGTGGTGGTGCTCAGCTCCATTACCGATGTCGGGAACATCGGTTCGCTGGTCCGCAGCGCGTATGCCCTCGGGGTCGATGCCCTTGTCATCTGCGGGATCAAAGAACCCAATCTCGAGCCGATTATCCGTACCAGTACCGGGGCCGCGCTCGATTTGCCGCTGGTGATCGTGCACAACATCCATGATGTCATGCACGAACTCAAACAGTCCGGATTTACCCTTTATGGGGCAATGATGGAAGGCAAGGACGTACGGGAAACGCGTTTTGCCCCCAAGCGGGCGCTGATCCTCGGAAACGAGGGCGAAGGGCTCAGCGGACGGGTTCAAAAAGGGCTGGATGAGGGGGTGTCGATCCGGATGGCACACGATTTTGATTCCCTGAACGTCGGCGTTGCCGGCGCAATTTTGATGGAGAGAATGCGATGAGTAACTACAAAACGTTTGAAGATTTGCAGGCCCTTGGATCGGAAAAAATCCATGAAAGAACCCATATTTCACGGGATAAACTTGCGCTGGTACTGGACAAAGCCTACGACAAGATCGGGCGGGTTCAGTTTATGGGATTTCTCTCGATTCTCGAACGCGAATACGATGTCAATCTCGATCCGATCCGCGACGAGTATGACGCCTACCGCCAAGAACACGCCGAAGCGCTTGCCCCCAAAGCATCGGTAATCCTGCAGGCCCCTTCGAACGCCAAGCGAAAATGGCTGATCGCCGGTACCGTTGCGATCGCGCTGCTGGTCGGAGGAGGCTCATTTTTGCAGAGTTTCCTCTCCAACGAACCGCGCGAAGAGGTGATGAAGCTCACTTCGCTGGCGGTTGAAGCGGTCAAAGAAGCGGCCGAAACCAATACCAGCGTCGAAACCAACGCCACCACGGAGACGAACCGCAGCATCACGGCGGCCGAACACAATACAACCAAACCGCTTTCCCCGGCTTCGGCGGGAACGACTACCATCCTTCCGAAATACAAAGTATGGGTCGGCATGATCGACAAAGCCACGGGTGCCAAAACCCAGAAAATCACGGGTGATCCGATCGTGATCGACACTTCCAAAGAGACGCTGCTTGTCCTTGGCCACGGAATGATCGAGATCGAGACGGCGGGCGAAAAACAGCAGCTCAAAGAGAAAAATACGGTCCATTTCTGCGTTGAGAACGGTGCGCTCAAACAGATCCGCCAAAGTGAATTCATGGAACGCAACGGCGGGAAGAACTGGTAAGGAAGATTACGGTGCGTTTCGCGGCCTTGTTGCTCCTTGCCCCGCTGCTCTCTTTCGCGGCGAATCCCGCGCGCATCCAGGCACGAATAGTTTTCGAGGGGGAGCCCGCCGTTGCGCTGAAAACGCTTTACAACGGTTTTAGCGCCGTCGGATACCGTTTGGACGTACGGAGTTTCAGTGTCCGAAACAAAGAAGGCGAGATTTCGGGCGAAGCGCACGGAATCCGTCCCTTCGACGCGGCGGCATTTGCTGAAAACATGGCCGAGGAGGGGGTTTCGGTTCTCAACGAGGGATCATCCAAAGGGGTGTTCAAGATTCGCATGAATGCCCGAAACGGTATCTGGAACGTTCCCCTGATCGCCCCCGAAGAGGGAGCGCAGCTGGAACGTTCGGCCATCCCGCAATGGTTTGGGGTGGAAGCGGGACAGACGATCCGCATCGAATCCCCCTATGTCGGGAAATGGTATCCCGACGTCGCCGTTCTTGATGCGTCGATGCAGGTGCTGTATTCCGTACGGTCGGAAGTCCCGAAAGAGGAATACGCCTTTGATCTTCCCCCCGGAGCCCGTTATCTTAAAGTTTCCAATACCTGGGGAATGAAAGCGCTTCGGGAAGCGACGTGGGTCGAGTCCAAATCGCCCGGTCGCTAAGTCTTGAATTATAGATAAACTAAGCCTCTTATGCTAAAATGGCGCAATTTTTTATGCACAGGTTGTAGCCATGTTTGATGAAATCCAATTCGACCGGATTAAACGCCTTCCCAAATATGTATTTGCCGAAGTAAACGAACTGAAAATGGCGCGTCGCCGCGCCGGCGCCGACGTCATCGATTTTAGTATGGGGAACCCCGACGGAGACACCCCCGAGCACATCAGAGAGAAACTGATCGAATCGGCCCAAAAAACGAAAACGCACGGCTATTCGGTCTCCAAAGGTATTCCCAAACTGCGTCAGGCGATCTGCGACTGGTACAAACGCCGCTACGACGTCGATCTCGACCCCGAAACAGAAGCGGTCGCGACGATGGGTTCCAAAGAGGGTTACGCCCACCTGGCATACGCGATCACCAACCCCGGCGACGTCGTCGTCGTCCCCGATCCGACCTATCCGATCCATTCGTATGCGTTTATCCTCGCCGGCGGAAACGTACAGAAAATGGAACTGCCCTTCGACGAAGACTACAAAGTGGACGAAGACCTCTTTTTCGAGCGTCTGGAGCAGGCGTTTCACGTCTCTTTCCCCAAGCCCAAATACGTCGTCGTCAATTTCCCGCACAATCCGACGACCGCGACCGTGACACCCGCGTTTTACACCCGTATCGTCGAGATGGCCAAGCGCGAGCGTTTTTACATCATCAGCGACATCGCTTACGGCGATATTACGTTTGACGGCTACGCAACCCCTTCGATTCTTGCGGTTCCGGGAGCAAAAGACGTCGCGGTCGAGAGTTTCACCCTCTCCAAAAGCTATAACATGGCGGGGTGGCGCGTCGGTTTCTTCGTCGGAAACCCAAAACTGATCGGCGCGTTGCAGAAAATCAAAAGCTGGCTGGATTACGGGATGTTTACCCCGATCCAGGTTGCGGCGACCGTCGCATTGCAGGGAGATCAGAGCTGCGTCAAGGAGATCGTGGCAAAATACGATCATCGCCAGGATGTCCTGCTCGAAGCGTTTAACCGCGCCGGGTGGCCGATCCGCCGCAACCAGTCGTCGATGTTCGTCTGGGCCCGCATTCCCGAATGCGCCCGTCATATGGGAAGTCTTGAATTCTCCAAACGTCTCCTCGTCGAAGCGAACGTCGCGGTGGCTCCGGGGATCGGATTCGGCGATTACGGCGACGAGTATGTCCGTATCGCCCTGATCGAAAACGACAAACGGATCCGCCAGGCGGCGAAAAACATTAAGCATTTTCTCCAGTCGCTGGGCTGCAAGGGCGGCGAGTGACCCGTGTCGGCGTAATCGGGGTCGGGACGGTCGGCCGCTCCGTCGTTGAAATCCTTGAAGAGAACCGTTCGATCATTACCGCCCGTTCAGGGGATGAGATTGTGGTCAAAAGCGGTGTCGTACGCAACCCCGAAAAAGTTTCAGACCTCTCAATCGCGATATCGCAAAATCCCGACGATATTCTCGACGATCCCGAAATCGACATCGTCGTAGAGTTGATGGGGGGGGTTGACCTGCCGCTGCAGGTAGTCCAAAAAGCGCTTCGTAACGGCAAAGCGGTTGTCACGGCGAACAAGGCGCTGCTGGCGTACCACCGTTACGCGCTCCAGGAGATCGCGGGGGACATCCCGTTCGAATTCGAAGCGAGCGTTGCGGGGGGGATACCGATCATCAACGCGCTGCGCGACGGTTTATCTGCGAACCACATCCTCTCAATCACCGGGATCATGAACGGCACGTGCAATTTTATGCTGACCAAAATGATGAACGAAGGGGCGGCGTTTGAGACGGTACTGGCCGAAGCGCAGGCCCTGGGGTATGCCGAGGCCGATCCGACGTTCGATATCGGCGGCTTCGATGCGGCGCACAAGCTGCTGATCCTCGCCTCGATCGCGTACGGTATCGACGCGAAACCCGAGCAGATGCTGATCGAGGGGATCGAGGGGATCACACAGGCAGACATCGCATTTGCCAAAGAGTTCGGCTACACCATCAAACTTCTCGGGATCGCCAAACGCGATGGTAACGAGGTCGAACTGCGCGTTCATGCGGCGCTGGTGAGCGAAGAGGCGATGATCGCGAAAATCGACGGCGTGATGAACGGCATCAGCGTCGTCGGCGACCGTGTCGGCGAAACCCTCTATTACGGTCCGGGTGCGGGCGGAAACGCGACGGCGAGCGCGGTGGTGGCCAACATCATCGATATTGTACGCTCGGGCAAACGATCGCCGATGCTGGGATTCAACCATCCGCTCGAAGAGGGGCTCCGCCTAAAATCCAGTGATGAAATCCGCTCCAAGTATTATTTGCGCCTGCGGGTGTCGGACAAACCCGGGATTCTGGCCCAGATCACCCAGCTCTTCGCCGATCACGCGATCTCTATCGAAGCGGTGATTCAGCGCCCCTGCCAGAAAGAGTGCGCCCACCTATTGTTCGCGACCCATGAAGCGACCGAACGCTCGATCCGCGAAATGATGCTCCGGCTTGAAACGCTCTCCCCGGTTCTTGAAGCTCCGTTTATGATACGGATCGTATAAGCGGAGCGCTCCGCTCCCCTCTTCTTTTCCACCTTAATAAAAATTTAACATAAATTAATGTAACATACGCGTCCACTTTGCACACTCGGACACACAGGTTGAATGTTTCTCACTGTGTTTGACGCAGTCAGAAGTATTGGTGAGGTTTCGACCCACCTACGAGGGCAAGTGACCTAAATGAACGGAGCCTACCGATGAAAGTACGTTCTTCAGTGAAGAAAATGTGCGACGATTGCAAAATCATCAAGCGCAAAGGGGTAGTTCGCGTAATCTGCAAAACCCCAAAACATAAACAAAGACAAGGATAAGCATGGCACGTATTGCTGGTGTAGACTTACCTAAGAAAAAACGGATCGAGTACGGTCTGACCTATATCTACGGGATCGGACTTCATACGTCTCGCAAAATTTTGGATGCGACAGGGATCGATTACAATAAACGTGTATACGAACTCTCAGAAGACGAAGCGGCAACTATCGCCAAAGAGATCCGCAACAGCGGTATCGCGGTTGAGGGGGACCTTCGTAAAGAAGTCGCTATGGATATCAAAGCGTTGATGGATCTGGGTTCATACCGTGGTCTTCGTCACCGTAAAGGTCTTCCATGCCGCGGACAGAAAACGAAAACCAATGCACGCACACGCAAAGGTAAAAAGAAAACTGTCGGCTCGGCCACAAAGTAAGGGATTAGAGTATGGCAAAAAGAAAAGCAACCCGTAAAAAAATCGTTAAAAAGAATATTGCCAAAGGTATCGTGCATATCCTGGCTTCATTCAATAACACCCTCGTAACCGTCACCGACGAAATGGGGAACATGATCGCATGGAGTTCGGCAGGAAGCCTTGGTTTCAAAGGTTCTAAAAAATCGACTCCGTTCGCTGCGCAACAAGCAGTCGAAGCGGCAATGGAAAAAGCTATGGTCCACGGAATCAAAGAAGTGGGAATTAAAGTTCAAGGTCCTGGTTCAGGACGTGAAACTGCAGTTAAAAGTGTCGGCGCTATCGAGGGCGTACGCGTTTCTTTCATGAAAGACGTTACTCCTCTGCCACACAATGGATGTCGTGCGCCTAAGCGCCGTCGCGTGTAAGGAGGTTTGTAATGGCAAGATATAGAGGACCCGTAGAAAAAATCGAAAGAAGATTCGGAGTAAGCCTTGGACTTAAAGGTGAACGCCGTCTAGCAGGTAAAAGTGCCCTTGACAAACGTCCGTACGGACCTGGCCAGCATGGTCAGCGCCGCACTAAAATCTCAGAGTACGGTACACAGCTTCGCGAAAAACAAAAAGCGAAATTCATGTACGGTCTGAGCGAAAAACAGATGCGTTCACTGTTCGCCGAAGCGAAACGCCGCACGGGTAACACCGGTACCAACCTGGTAATTCTCCTTGAGCAGCGCCTTGACAACGTTGTCTACCGCATGGGCTTCGCGACAACTCGTCGTTTCGCTCGCCAGCTGGTCAACCACGGCCACATTCTGGTAGACGGAAAACGTGTTGATATCCCTTCTTACCGTGTAAAACCGGGCCAAAAAGTGGAAATTCACGAGAAAAGCAAAAAGAACAACCAGATCGTTCGTGCGGTTGAATTGACTAACCAAACCGGCCTTGCTCCATGGGTTGATATCGACCAGGACAAAGTTTTCGGTATCTTTACACGTCTTCCTGAGCGTGAAGAAGTTGTGATCCCTGTTGAGGAACGTCTAATCGTCGAGCTTTACTCGAAATAATCATTAAAGAAAGGGCGCTCAGCATGAAAAAAATTAAAACATCACCGCTTCTTCCGAAAGAGTTTGTCGTCGAGCAAATCAACGCGAACGAAGCGAACATTATTGCCTATCCGTTTGAAACCGGTTTTGCGGTTTCACTCGCCCACCCACTGCGCCGCTTTTTGCTCAGCAGTTCCGTGGGATATGCTCCGATCGGAATCAAAATCGAAGGGGCAAAGCATGAGTTTGACTCAGTACGCGGGATGCTCGAAGACATTTCGGATTTCATCATCAACCTCAAAGGGGTACGTTTCAAACTGAAAAACGGCCTCAAAGAAAAAGAGATCACCTACAGTTTCGCAGGCCCTTGCGAAATCAGTGGACGCGATCTGGACAATGATGATGTCGAAGTGGTAACGCCGAACGCGTTTTTGGCCACGCTGAACGAAGATGCGAATCTGAACTTCACGGTCAAAATCCATCAGGGTATCGGATACGTTCCGAGCGAAGACGTCCGTGATATGCTGGGTGAAGGTTTCATCGCGCTCGACGCGTTCTTCACACCGGTACGCCGCGCGACCTATTCGATCGAAAACGTCCTTGTCGAAGACAACCCTAACTTCGAAAAAGTGATCATCAACATCGTAACTGACGGTCAGATTACCCCGGTTGATGCGTTTAAAAACGCATTGGAAGTGATGTACGCTCAAATGGCTGTATTCAACAGTGAAGTGAGCATCAAAGCTCCTGCCGTGTCTGAGCGCGCCGACGAGCATCCCGAACTCAAACGTTTGGGCGCACGTATCGAAGAACTCGGGCTGAGTGCCCGCAGTTTCAACTGTCTGGACCGCTCGAACATCAAATACATCGGCGAAATCGTCATGATGAGCCAGAATGATTTGAAAGAGGTTAAAAACCTCGGTAAAAAATCGTTCGAAGAGATTTTGGAAAAAATCAATGAGTACGGTTATACCGTCGGTCAAGAATTGAGCGATGACCTGGTCAGCGCGATCAAAAAGAAAATTGAAGCTGAATAAGCTTAGAAAACAAGAGGAAGTATCTTATGAGACATCGTCACGGATACCGCAAACTCGGTCGGACAAGCGCGCACCGCGCTGCTTTGTTGAAAAACCTGAGCATTGCGTTGATTGAAAACGGCAAAATCGAAACGACTTTGGTGAAAGCCAAAGAACTCCGCTCTTTCGCGGAAAAACTGATTACAACCGCACGTGCGGGTGACGCAAACGCGCACCGCGCCATTTTCGCGGTTCTTCAGAACAAAGAAGCGACAAAAACTCTGATGAACGAAGTCGCTCCCAAATACACCGAGCGCAACGGCGGTTATACCCGTATCGTTAAAACTCGTATCCGCCGCGGTGACGCTACGCCGATGGCATACATTGAACTCGTATAACGAGTTCAATACCCACCCGCTTAAATCGAGCTTCGCTCTAAAACTATCACAATGCTATTAGTCCTTGTTTAGCCCTTTTTTCCTATTATAATAGACACTTTATTATCCCGTGTATCAAAGGCATGCAAACAATGATTCCATTTACCGATGAAGAATTAATCCAACCGGTCAGCCGCGTTATCGATAAAATCCGGCCTTCTCTTGCCCTTGACGGAGGGGATATAGCCTTTTTGACCGTCAAAAACGGAACGATTTATGTACAGCTGCAAGGGGCGTGTGTCGGATGCGCCAGCAGCGGCAATACACTCAAATACGGCGTAGAACGGCAGCTCCGTATGGATATTCACCCCGAACTGGTGGTGATAAACGTTCCGCACGGCATGGAAAATCAGATCGACGCATTATGATTTCGCGGCGGATGTCGATATAGTATTAAACTCCAGGAGGGATTATTTATGAAAACGATCCAATTATCCAAAACCCTCAAACAAGCCAACGACTATTTTCTCGCAGGACAGTATACGGATGCGCTCAGAGAATATTCTCTGGCGCTCAAAGACTATCCCGATTGCAAAGAAGCCTATAACGGCGCGATCCTCTCTGATATGGCGATGGGAGGCGAAGCCGGGGCGGAGGCACTGTTTGACTATTACACCATTTTGCGCAGCGAAGACGCCGAACAGGCGGACATTGTCATTTCCGAGATTCTCGAAACGATGGACGGGACACTCGAACAGCTCTCCGGCCTATTCGACGAAACAATCAAGCAGCGTCTGGCGTACGAAGACGGTATTATGTACAACGAGTTCAAGGAACTGGTGAAAGACGACAGCGATTTTAACCGCATTTTCGAAAACATCATGTTCTCAACCCGTGTTATTATTACGGAAAAAGAAGATTTCGTCGACTTTTTGGACAACCTGATCGATCACGGATACAAAGAGATGGCTTTGAGCTACCTCGAAAGCGCCCTTGGCGTCTATCCGAACGATCGTCAGTTGCGCAATCTCCTTCGACGGCTTGCCAAAGGGAACAATCTTGAAAATTGAAGTCAACGCTCCGGGATTTCGCTACATCAGCGAAAACTCGGCTGAATGCGGCAGCGACTGCGCATTCGTCCTTACCAAACAAAACGAAAAATACGCCGAAGACGCTCGAAGCAGAGGAACGGCCGCATTCATCACGCCGAGCGAAGCATGGGAACTTCTGGGGCTGGGGCGGATCAAAGTCATCGGCATTACCGGCACCAACGGGAAGACGACGACGGCAAGCGCCATTTACTCGTTGCTTCTTGATCTGGGGCATAAAGCGGCGATGCAGGGGACGCGCGGCTTTTTTATGAACGATGCCCCCGTAGAGGGAAAAACACTCACGACTCCCACCGTCCTCAATACCTATCGGCACATGCTCGAAGCGATCAGGGCGGGTTGCGGCTATTTTGTGATGGAAGTGAGTTCCCATGCGATCGAGCAGGAACGGATCGCGGGGATCGCGTTCGATCTGAAAATCCTCACCAACATCACCCAAGACCACCTCGATTACCATGAAAGCCTCGAGGAATACGTCCGGGTCAAAAACCTTTTTTTCGCCGACGAAGCGCGGAAGCTCATCAACAAAGACGAGCCCAAAGCGCAGTTCAACATCAAAAACGCCTACACCTACGGCGTCGAAAACCCCGCGACGTACAAGATCGTCGCCTATTCGCTCAATAACGGGGTTAGCGGCGTTTTGAAACATTTCGAAGAGTTGGTGACGTTCGAATCGTCCCTGCACGGATTTTTCAATCTCTACAACATCACCGCGGCAATGGCGGCAGTGCATCTTGTCAGCGGTGAAAGCCTCGAAAAAATTGCCGAGGCGCTGGAGAATTTCGGCGGCGTCAGCGGTCGGATGGAGGTGGTCAGCACCGATCCGCTGGTGATCGTCGACTTTGCCCACACCCCCGATGGGATGGAGCAGGTGCTGGGAGCGCTGAAAGAAAAAGAGGTTCTGGTCGTATTCGGGGCCGGAGGCGACCGCGACCGCACCAAGCGTCCCCTCATGGGACGGGTCGCTTCGGCTTACGCGAAAAAGCTCTACGTCACGAGTGACAATCCGCGGTTCGAGGATCCCGATGCGATTATCGAGGATATCCTCGCCGGGATTGAAGACCGCAGTAACGTCTATGTCGACGTCAATCGGCGCAACGCGATCGCGCAGGCGCTGCGTGATCGCAGCGGCGAGGAAGTGGTGCTCATCCTGGGCAAGGGGGATGAAACAAGCCAGATCATCTACGATCAGCATCTCCCCTTTGACGACCGGGTGGTGGCACGGGAACTTTTGGAACAAAGGTAACACTCGGCTAAAATGCCCCTTAAAAGGTAGAGTTGCGTAACAGAGCTTAATCTCTGCGCGCCGATTTTGGCTATAATGCCGATACTATTTTCCGGTGCGAAAAGCGCCGTGCTATTCAAGGAGGGTCCGATGGGTATCCCACAACCGGCTTTTTATATTTTCAAATGCGAGCAAAGCTCCCCTCCGGGTATGCCCAAGCCAAGCTGCGTGAATCCTCAGACGCAGGATATTTTTCAGCATTTGGCGCAGACGCTGATGCAAAAAGGGCTGATCGCGACCGTCCAGCCCATCCGTACGTCGTGCATGAACCGCTGTAACGTGGGGCCCGTGATGCTTGTAGAACCCGGACACGTCATGTATGCGGGCCTGACCAAAGAAAAAATCAATGAAATCATCGACCGCCATATCATCGGCGGCGAAGTCGTGCAGGAGTACGTGATCCCCGCCGAGCTGTGGGATGCGCCGATTACCCCTGCGGACATGATGAAGCAGATGGGTCGATAAAACGATGCTGATCGAAATGCTCTACAGCAAAATTCATCGTGCCACGGTGACCGATGCCAACCTTAACTACGTCGGTTCGATTACCATCGACGAAGAGCTGCTCGAAGCTTCCAAAATGCGGGTCGGTCAAAAAGTCGAAATCCTCAACATCAACAACGGCGAGCGCTTTTCGACTTACGTGATCCTCGGGGAGCGGGGCAAACGGGACATCTGTCTCAACGGCGCCGCAGCACGGAAAGTCCACAAGGGGGACAAGATCATCATCGTCGCGTATGCCACCTATAACGATGCCGAGCTGGAAAATTACAAACCCACGGTCGTCCTTGTCGACGACGAAAACGGTATTACCGATATTATCGAGAAGATCTGATGTTCGGAAATCTCTCTGAGATGGGCAAAATGTTCGAAGCGCTCCAGTCGCAGGCCAAAGCGATGGAGGAAGAACTCTCCGAACGCCGTTACACCGTCAAAAGCGGCGGCGGCATGGTCAAACTTACCCTCAACGGAAAAGGGGAGGCCATCGATCTGGAGATCGACGATTCCCTCCTTGAAGACAAAGCTTCCCTGCAAATCATTCTCCTCTCCGCCGTGACGGATGCTTATAAAATGGTCGAGGACAACAAAAAACAGCATGCGCTCGGCATGCTCGGAGGGATGAACCCGTTTACGAAATAAACGGGATAAAAGCTCCGGGATGGTACAATTTCGCCAAAAACGGGGAAAGGTAGCGGGTTATGGAAGCGTTTGAAGCCTATCTGTCGGCACATCTCCCCTGCGTCCCCAGTTTCCATCCCCATTACGAGCGCTCGCTTCGCCAGATGCTCGAAGGGGGAGGAAAACGGTTTCGCCCCGCGTTGCTGCTGGGTGTCGTCCGCGCTTTCAATCCGTTGATGCTCGAGGGGGCCTATCCCGTTGCCCTTTCGCTCGAACTGCTGCACACCTATTCGCTGATTCACGACGACCTCCCTTCGATGGACAACGCCGATCTGCGCCGCGGGATGCCGACGCTGCACACGACGTACGACGAGGTGAGTGCGATACTCGCCGGAGACGCCCTCAATACCTACGCGTTCGAGGTCCTCTCCAACGCGCCGCTGAGTGAGCGCGTCATCGTCAGGCTGGTGCGTGAACTCTCCTCCAACGGAGGAGTGTCGGGCATGGTGCTGGGGCAGGCGATCGACTGCCATTTCGAAAACACTCCGCTGGACGTCGAACAGGTCCGTTTTCTCCACATTCACAAAACGGGCAAATTGATCGCCGCGTCGCTCAAGATGGGGGCCATCGTGGCCGGGCGCGACGATATGGCCGAACGTCTCTACGATTTCGGGATCGATCTTGGATTGCTGTTTCAGATCCAGGACGACATCCTCGACGTGACGATGAGCAGCGAAGAGGCCGGGAAAACGACGAACAACGATTCGGCGAAAAACAGTTTCGTGACGCTGCTGGGCTATGACGAGGCGCTGCGACAGGCCGATGAACTGGCGCAGAAGCTGCTGGGCATGATGGAGAGTTTTGACGAGAGTTTACGGCGTGAACTCTCCCCAACACTGATCCACTACATCAATCGACATAAGGAACAAGTATGAGCAACGCAATGCGTCAAAAGATGGCGGATACAATCCGTTTTTTAGCCGCGGACATGGTACAACAGGCCAACTCGGGCCACCCCGGGGCTCCGATGGGGCTGGCGGACATTGCCGTCGTCCTCTCCGAACACCTGAACCACAATCCCAAAAACCCAAAATGGCTCAACCGCGACCGTCTGGTCTTCTCCGGCGGACACGGGACGGGGCTCATTTATTCGCTTTATTACCTCTGGGGATACGGTCTGGAGATGGAAGATCTCCAATCTTTCCGCCAGCTCGATTCCGCAACTCCCGGGCATCCCGAATACGGTCATACGGCCGGGGTAGAGATTACGACGGGGCCTCTGGGACAAGGTGTTGCGAACGCCGTCGGATTTGCGATGGCGGCTTCCTATGTCGGCCAGAAGGTCAATTCGGAAACGGCAAAATTGATCGATCACAACGTCTATTGTCTCTGCGGTGACGGCGACCTGGAAGAGGGGATCAGTTACGAGGCGTGTTCGCTTGCGGGGCATCTGGGGCTTGAGAACCTGATTTTGATTTACGATTCCAACCGCATCACGATCGAAGGATCGACCGAGCTGAGCATCAGTGAAAACATCCGCGGCCGTTTCGAGTCGCAAAACTGGGCCGTTCTTGAAATCGACGGGCACAATTTCGACGAGATCGACGGCGCGATCACGCAGGCCAAGCTAATGAGCCGGCCGGTTCTCATCATCGCCAACACGGTGATCGCCAAGGGGGGGGACAAGCTGGAAGGCTCGCATCACTCCCACGGTGCCCCGCTGGGACACGACGTCATCAAAGCGGCCAAGCATGTGGCCGGGTTCGATCCTGAAAAAACGTTCCACGTCGATGCGGATGTGCTCGAGCGGTTCCGCTGCGCTATCGAAAAAGGAGATCTCGCCGAACGCGAATGGAACCACCGTCTCAAAGAGCTTCCGCTCTCGGAACAGAACGAAGCGTACGAGCAGCTAATCAACCCCGATTTCAGCCGTATCCAGTGGCCGGCGTTTGAAAAAGCCGACGCAACCCGTAATACCAACGGCATCATCCTCAATGCTATCGCCAAAGCGATTCCGGGATTCCTCGGCGGTTCGGCGGATCTGGGCCCCTCGAACAAAACCGAACTCTCGGGGATGGGCGATTTCCCCAAAGGGAAGAATATCCATTTCGGGATCCGCGAACACGCGATGGCTTCCATTACGAACGCGATGGCGCTCTACGGCCCGCTGATCCCTTTCAGTGCCACGTTTTTCGTGTTCAGCGACTACCTCAAACCCTCTGCCCGGATCGCGGCACTGAGCGGAATTCAGCACTTTTTCATCTGGACGCACGACAGCATCGGCGTGGGCGAAGACGGCCCGACCCACCAGCCGATCGAGCACTTGAGCCAGTTTAGAGCATTGCCGAATTTTTACGTGTACCGTCCGGCGGACGGAAATGAAAACGTCAAGTGCTGGCAGAAAGCGCTCCAGATGAAAAACGCCCCCTCGGCGTTCGTCTGCTCCCGCCAGAACCTTCCCCTTCTCCCTTCTGCGGCAAAAGGCGAGGTCGCCAACGGCGGGTATTTGCTGGTCGAAAAACCGAACGCGACGGTAACGCTCATGGCGTCGGGCTCGGAAGTAGGGCTTGCACTTGAGACCGCGCAGCTGCTCGAAGCCAAAGGGACCGCCGCCAACGTCGTGAGCGTCCCGTGTTTCGATCTGCTGCTTGAACAGCCGCAGAGCTACGTCGAGTCGATCATCAAACCTTCGACCAAAAAAGTGGCGATCGAAGCAGCCCGCGGGCTCGAATGGTACCGTTTTGCCGACACCGTCGTCGGAATGGAAAGTTTCGGCGCCAGCGCGCCGGCCGATAAGTTGTTCGAACGGTTCGGGTTCAGCGCGCAGGCGATCGCTTCGAAAATCTGATGCACGATTCACCCGAATATCTAGAGAAAAAACGTTTTTTCGATTCGCTGGTGACCCTGTACGGCCGCAATGTGGCCGTAGAGGTGCTTCGTGACCAATCGGTCGAAATCCACAAACTGCATCTTTCCAAAAGCAACCGGATCGACGAAACGATACAAGAAATCGTCGATTTGGCCGAAATGCGGGGCGTTGAGATCAAATACCATACGAAAGAGGCGTTGTCGCGCATCTCGAAAAACAGCGCACAGGATCAGGGAGTCGCCCTGGACGTCAAGGCGCTCAATTACCGCAGCGCCGCGCAGATCGGCAGCGATTTTCCCGGAGCGTTCCGCCTGCTGGCCCTCGATGGGATCAACAACCCCCAAAATCTGGGGATGATCATCCGCTCCGCCGCCGCAAGCCGGATTGACGGCATCGTGCTGCCCAAGAAAAACTCGACCAGGCTCTCCCCTTTGGTGATGAAAGCGAGCGCGGGGACATTGTTCAAAATCCCGATCTACTACTGCGATACGCTCAGCGAGATACTGGGATTGGAAGAGACGGCGTTCATCACCCTTTCATCCCACGCGCGCGACGATATCCATTCCCTGAAAATCCCCTCACGTGCCGTTTTTGTGCTGGGGAACGAATCCGAAGGGGTCAGCGATGCGGTCATGCGGGCGTCGACCCACAGCGTAAGCATTCCGATGCACCGCGGGGTCGAGTCTCTCAACGTCGCCGTGACGGCGGGAATCGTCAGTTTTCTACCATAAGGCAATACGGTCGCTCAATCGCGTCAATGACTTCACCCACACTCATATGGCGGCTTTTGCGCAAGAATTCCCGCCCCTGAAAGAAAATCAAAACGGTCGGAATGGCGAAGACGCTAAAATGGGATGCGATTTCGGGTGTTTCGGAGATGTCGATACTCTCAATGATGAACGTAGGGAAGTGTTCCATAACGGCTTCGGTCAGTTTGGGTTTGAGGGCATGGCAGACGTTGCATCCGGGTGCGCTGAAGTAGAGCATGACCGCATCGTTCGTGTTTAGGGTATGGCTGATCGTATCAAGTGTTTGCATGAGGGGATTATAATGAAATTTTTCCGCGCTTACGTTGAAATAACCAACATCTGCGGTCTCTCGTGCAGCTTCTGTCCTCCCAGAAAACAGCCGAATACGACGATGCCCCTGCCGTTTTTCCGGCAGGTTGTGGATCAGCTCAGAGACTACACCGACGAAATCGCTTTGCACGTCATGGGGGATCCGATGGTGTTGTCCAACCTCGACGCCTATTTGGACGAAGCACACGCGCAGGGGCTCAGGGTGATGATCACGACGAGCGGATTTTATCTGAGCCCGGAACGGCGTTTCATGCTCTTGCATCCGTCGATCCGCCAGGTAAACGTATCGCTCAACAGTTTCGACAAAAACGGTGCCGGACGGAGCTTTGAGGAATATTTGGAACCGATTTTGGCCCTGTGCGATGAAAAAGTGGACAGAAAAACCGATGCGTTCATCAACCTGAGGCTTTGGAATCTGGCAGGGGCGGAAGGCGACGAGGCTTTCAATGATCGGTTGTTTGCAAGGCTCGAAGAGCATTTCCGTCTGGAAACCGGCTACATCCGTTCACATGCGAGCGGAGAACGCCAGGGGATTCGGGTAGCCCCGAAAGTGCTGATCCATTTCGACCGCTATTTCGAGTGGCCGAATCTGCGTAATCCCGATGCGGGAGACGGTTATTGCCACGGCCTGCGTTCCCAGATCGGGGTATTGGCGGACGGTCGTGTCGTCCCCTGTTGCCTGGATGGGGAGGGGGTGATCGATTTGGGTAACCTGCACGAGACAAATTTGGATAGAATTCTCTCATCGAAACGCGCCGAAGCGATTGTGGCGGGGTTCGAGGGCGGGAAAGCCGTGGAAGAGCTGTGCCGAAAGTGCACCTACAAAAAACGATTTGACAAGGAGTCAACATGATTGAAAACCTGCTGGAATCGATCAACAATCGTGTCGCTCTGTACAACGAGGGGATTGACGAAAACGTCCATATCTACGAAATCGCAATCCTCCTTAAAAACCTTCACGACGAAGACGAAGAACTTTATACCCAGACGCTGGAGACCCTTCCCAAAGAGATTTTGGCCGAAGTCCTTTTGGAAATGCCTCAGCAGCACATGGAAGAAGCTTACGAACAGTTGGGGGCCGAAGGGCTGGCCAACCTGGCTTCGGAACTCGACACCGACGATGCCGCCGACCTGATCCAGCACATCGAAGAGGTGAATGAAGAGCTGGCCGAAGAGGTCCTTTCAAAACTTCCCGAAGAAGAGCGTGCAACGATCGAAACCCTCATTTCGTACAATGAAAACGAAGCGGGTGCGTACATGCAGACCGAATTGTTCGAAGCGCGGGCGGATGAGAGCGTCGGCGAATCGATCAAACGCCTGCGGGCGATGAAAGCCGAAGAGCTGATCGACAACGTCCATCAGGTTTTTATCGTCGACAAACATCGTCGGCTGATCGGCGCGATTTTGCTCGAAGACCTGATCCTCCACGAACCCGACGAGATATACCGCGATATCATGCATGACGGTCACAATACCGTACATGTCCACGCGCACGACCCGATTTACGACGTCGTCGAAGTGTTCGCCAACTACAACCTCAATACCCTCGCCGTTGTCGATGACAACCAGATCCTGCTGGGGCGGATCACCGCCGACGACATCCACGACGTTATGGAAGAGCGGGCAACCGAACAGATCTATCACATGGCGGGGGTCAACGAGGACGCCGAAGAGGACGAAGAGTTCTGGAGCATCGGGAAAACCCGGGCGATCTGGCTGGCGATCAACCTGGTGACCGCCATTGCCGCTTCGGTGGTTATCGGGATGTTCGACGCGACGATCGAAGCGATCGTCGCGCTGGCGATTTTAATGCCGATCGTGGCGTCTATGGGGGGAAATGCCGGGACGCAGACGCTCACCGTAACGGTGCGTAAAATCGCACTGGGCGAGATTGAGGGGAAGGAAGCCTATACGACCGTCAAGCGTGAGGTGTTGCTGGCGTTGTTTAACGGGTTTATTTTCGCCCTTGTCATCGGCGCGGTCGCCTATTTATGGTTTAAGATACCCCTTCTTGGCTTAGTAATTGCGTTATCGATGATAATTAATCTTTTCTTTGCGGGATTTTTTGGTACACTAATTCCACTGGGGCTGCGGCGCGCCGGAATCGACCCCGCAATCGGATCGACCGTTATTCTGACGACGGTGACCGACGTTGTCGGCTTTTTAAGCTTTTTGGGGCTTGCAACCCTCATATTACTATAAGGATCGGAATTGGACAGGCGAGTACGCTATTTTATCGAGGATTACTGGGATATTTTTATCGGGGTGGTCTCGATAGCGTTGGCATTCGTTTTTCATCTTCAGCACGAGTCGTCTCTGGCGACCCTTTTCGCCGCCATCGGCATTGCGGCCCTTTCGCTTACGGTGGCCGAAGTCGCCGACATCCTCTCCGAACGCCTCCAGGAACCTTACGGCAGTTTTGTCCTCACTTTCAGCGCGGTTGCGGTCGAGATCATTCTGTTGTACGTCATTTTGCTGGAGGTCAAACACTCTCCCGAAGTACTCGAAACGGTCAAGGGGGGGATTATTTCGGCGGTCATCGTCGACCTGAACGTCCTTCTGGGGCTCGCCGTCTTTTTGGGCGGGCTGGCCTATACGCAGCAACAGCATAACAAAGAGACCTCCAGCACCTACAGCACCGTTTTGTTCGTCTCCTCGTCGGCACTGCTGGTCCCCGGATTGCTCAGCCACACCGAACACGGTGCGGATGCGTTGACCCACGTCAGTCACCTGATCGCCGGCGTGCTGCTGCTGTTTTACATCGTCATCTTTATTTTTCAGACCCGGACCCATACCCATTTTTTCAAAGCGACGGCGCGGAGCCGTTTTTTCCGTCTTAAACGGAAACTTCAAGAGCACGACGGCGAAATCGACGAGAGTCAATCGACCGATTATGTTTTCGAGCACATGAGCACGGCATTCAATTTCGTCGCGATCTTTTTCTTTATCGCGATTATCGCTTTCGGCGCCGAGATTTTTGCCGGTGACGGGGTTGCGGTGGCGAAGCAGTACGGCATTTCGGCCGGGCTTGCGGGGCTTGTCATCGCAATCATCAGCGTCAGCCCGGAGATTTTCACCGCCGTACGGGCCGCGCGCAACGACCAGATTCAGCGGGTTGTCAACATCGCCATGGGGGCGTCGACCGTATCGATTATCCTGACGGTGCCGATTTTGATGCTGCTGGCCTATTTTAGCGGGATCAACCTGACTCTCGATTTCAACCCGCTGCAGATCGGGGCGTTGCTGCTGACGATCCTGCTGGTATGGAAAACGACTGATGAAGGGGAGACAAACTATTTCGAAGGGGCGTCGCACCTGATGTTTTTTACCAGTTACGCGATCATCGCCGCCTATTACTGATGGTTGTTTTGTTTGCCCCCAGCGAGGGAAAACGCCCGGGAGGTGAGGCCGAGCCTCTTTCGTCGGCCTCGCTCCTCTTCCCCGAACTCTATTCCCGCCGTCTCGAAATGGCCGGGCGTTACGAAGCAATCGTGAGGGAAGGGGACGATGCGGCCCTGTCGGAACTTTTCGGCCTCAAAGATCCCCGCGAATTCGACCGCTACAAAGTTCCGTTTGCCCGTGCGGCGACGATGAAAGCGATCCTCCGTTACGACGGGGTGGCGTACGATTATCTCGATTATCCTTCGCTCGATCAGCGCGCGCAGGAATACGTCGACCGGCACGTGATCGTCTTTTCAAACCTTTTCGGACCGATCGCGGCGGGCGATTGCATCCCCGATTACAAACTCAAGCAGGGCTCGGCTATCGGAGGGAGCGCTCCGGAAACGTTTTACCGCAAACATTTCGCCGAAGCGCTGGACCGCTGGATCGGGGAGCGTGAAGTGCTCGACATCCGCGCCGGATTCTACGACAAGTTCTACGTCCCGAAAAACAGACCCGTGACGATGAAATTTCTTAAAGAGGGAAAAGCGCTCAGCCACTGGGCCAAGGCGTATCGCGGGAAAGTTCTCAGGGAAACCGCCCTTCACCGCCCACAATCGATCAGCGAACTCCTTTCGCTCGACATCGAGGGGCTGAAACTCGAAGAAATACGCGAGACCAAAAAGTCCAGAGAGATCGTTTATTCCATTTGTTGAAAATCTTTTGGCGGAGTCTTGACAATCGGCATCGAAATGACTATAATTGCAGCTCCATTTCGCCAAATGCCGGTTTAGCTCAGTTGGTAGAGCAACTGATTTGTAATCAGTAGGTCGGGAGTTCGAGTCCCCCAATCGGCACCATTGTCCGGAATCGGAACGCATTATTTATTTATCAGTGTTAGACCAGATTATGGCCGTGGTGAGATACTCAAGTGGCCAACGAGGGCAGACTGTAAATCTGCTGATTTTTATCTTCGAAGGTTCGAATCCTTCTCTCACCACCATCTGCGGGAGTAGCTCAGTTGGCTAGAGCGTCAGCCTTCCAAGCTGAATGTCGCGAGTTCGAGTCTCGTTTCCCGCTCCACTGGGAGCTGAAGTACAACCATAATACTACTTCAATCATTACCTTAAAACTGTAAAAATAGTTTTTAAGCTTCCAAATACGAACGTATCATTGTTTATGCTCACGTGGCTCAGGGGTAGAGCACTTCCTTGGTAAGGAAGAGGTCGGCGGTTCAAATCCGCTCGTGAGCTCCAGTAATATTTTTGTAATATTTGAAAGCTTGAAAGCTATTTCAGCTGTTTTTTGGTATAATTCCAATTTCATTTACACATTCAGTCGGAGGACACAATGGCAAAAGAAAAGTTTACGCGTACTAAACCACACGTTAACATCGGTACAATCGGTCACGTTGACCACGGTAAAACTACTTTGACAGCTGCTATTACAGCTGTACTCGCAGTAACAAACGGTGCTGCTATGATGGACTACGATCAGATCGACAACGCTCCTGAAGAGCGCGAGCGCGGTATTACGATCGCTACATCACACGTTGAGTACGAAACAGACAAACGTCACTACGCGCACGTTGACTGTCCTGGTCACGCCGACTACGTCAAAAACATGATTACGGGTGCTGCTCAGATGGACGGCGCTATTCTCGTTGTTTCTGCAGCGGACGGCCCGATGCCACAAACGCGTGAGCACATCCTTCTTTCTAAACAAGTCGGTGTTCCTTACATCGTTGTTTTCATGAACAAAGAAGATATGGTTGACGACGAAGAACTTCTTGAGCTTGTTGAAATGGAAATCCGTGAATTGCTCAGCAACTACGACTTCCCAGGTGACGATACTCCAATCGTAGCCGGTTCTGCACTTCGCGCTCTTGAAGAAGCGAAAACTGGAACACTCGGTGAGTGGTCTGCGAAAATCCAGAAGCTGATGGCTGCGGTTGACGAGTACATCCCTGAGCCGACTCGTGAAACAGACAAAGATTTCTTGATGCCTGTTGAAGACGTTTTCTCAATCTCTGGACGTGGTACGGTTGTAACTGGTCGTATCGAGCGTGGTGTTGTTAAAATCGGTGACACGATCGAGATCGTTGGTCTTCGCGACACTCAGACAACTACCGTTACCGGTGTTGAAATGTTCCGTAAAGAAATGGAGCAGGGTGAAGCGGGTGATAACTGCGGTATCCTCCTTCGCGGTACGAAAAAAGAAGATGTTGAGCGTGGTCAGGTTCTTTGTAAGCCTAAATCAATCACTCCTCACACAAAATTCGAAGCTGAGATTTACGTACTGAGCAAAGAAGAGGGTGGACGTCATACTCCGTTCTTCAACGGTTACCGTCCTCAGTTCTACGTTCGTACAACGGACGTAACAGGTGCGATCACTCTGCCGGAAGGTACAGAGATGGTTATGCCTGGCGATAACGTTAAAATCAATGCCGAACTGATCCATCCGATCGCGATGGAAGAGGGTACTCGCTTCGCGATCCGCGAAGGTGGACGTACTGTCGGTGCAGGTGTCGTTTCTAAAATCCTTGCATAATTTCTTCCGGTCTGCGGACCGGATTTAAAGGTTAACCATGCGTGAAAATATTCACTTGGCTTGTGAAAAGTGCACACGCCGCAACTACCACACAAGCAAAAACAAAAAGACTCACACTGAAAAATTTTCAGTGAAAAAGTTTTGCAAATTCTGCCGCGAACACACCGTTCACAAAGAAGCGAAACTTTAAGTCCTTTCCCTTCGGGGATTCAACCATAGGTCAGTAGCTCCAATGGTAGAGCGCCGGATTCCAAATCCGATGGTTGGGGGTTCGAATCCCTCCTGGCCTGCCACCATTTTCGACTAATAGTGCTTGAGAGCTTTATTCGTTGGAAATGTCCCAAGGATACAATGATGAAAAACACGTTGAGCAATTACATCCACAGCGCCAAAATGGAACTGGCAAAAGTCATTTTCCCGACAAAACCCCAGGTCCGCCAGGCATTTATCGCGGTGCTGGTCGTCGTGACGTTCGTCGTTTTGTTCCTTGCGTTGGTGGACTTCATCATGTCATCAACCGTTTCGGCAATTTTGAGTTAAGGAAAGAACATGGCACATCGTTGGTACTCGATTCAAACGTATGCCGGCAGTGAGCGGAGCGTCAAAGCGGCGATCGAAAACATCATTGCCGAAAATCATCTCGAAGAGGTAATCACCGAAGTTATCGTTCCGACCGAAGACGTCATCGAAGTCAAGAACGGCAAAAAGAAGATTTCGGAGCGTTCCCTCTACTCGGGGTACGTGTTCGCGAACATGGACCTGAGTATCGATCTTCAGCATAAAATCCAGTCTCTGCCGCGTGTCGCGGGATTCATTGGCGAAGCGAACAAGCCGACTCCGTTGAGCGACAGCGACATTAAAGTCATCCTCGACCGGGTAACGAACCGCTCTGCGCCGAAGCCGAAGGTTTTCTTCGACAACGGCGAAATGGTACGTATCGTGGACGGTCCGTTCGCGAACTTCACCGGAACCGTGGATGAATACGATCTTGAACACGGTACGTTGAAGCTCAACGTTTCGATCTTCGGCCGAAGCACACCGGTCGATATTTCGTACACTCAAGTCGAAAAAATCATTTAATCTCAAAAAAAGGAAGCACAAATGGCAAAGAAAATAGCTGGCTACATCAAGTTGCAAATTCAAGCCGGTGCGGCTAACCCGGCTCCTCCGGTTGGTCCTGCCCTTGGTCAACGCGGTGTCAACATCATGGAATTCTGTAAAGCGTTCAACGAGCGTACAAAAGATAAAGCGGGTTACAAACTCCCGACCGTTATCACCGTGTATGCGGACAAAACCTTCTCTTTCATCACAAAGCAGCCGTCAAACACTGCATTGATCATGGAAAAGGCAGGGATCAAAAAAGGGTCTGAAAATCCACTCAAAAACAAAGTGGCAAAAATCACCAAAGCCCAGATCATGGAAATCGTCAAGCAGAAAATGCAAGACATGAACACTGACGACGCCGAGTCCGCTGCGCGTACTATCGCCGGATCCGCTCGTTCTATGGGTATCGACGTCGTCGAATAATCAATTACTCTTCGACCGCAAAGAGGCTAATCCCTGCGGCAGATTCTAGAAATGGAGAATTCATTATGGCAAGCAAACGCTATAAACAACTAAGTGAAAAAATCGATTTGGCGAAAAGCTACACTGTAGACGATGCGTCAACGGCAATTAAAGAACTCAAATCGGCAAAATTCGACGAAACCGTTGAAATCGCTTTGAACCTCGGTGTAGATCCACGTCACGCTGATCAAATGATCCGTGGTGCGGTTGTGCTTCCACACGGAACAGGGAAAGTGGTGCGTGTCGCCGTTTTCGCAAAAGGCGCAAAAGTGGATGAGGCCAAAGCGGCGGGTGCAGACATCGTCGGTGCCGAAGATCTCGTAGACGAAATCAAAGCGGGCAACATCAATTTCGATATCGTTGTCGCTGCTCCCGATTGTATGGGACTTGTCGGTCAGGTAGGGCGTATCCTCGGGCCAAAGGGGATGATGCCGAACCCTAAAACCGGAACCGTTACCGCAGAAGTCGGTAAAGCGGTCAGCAACGTCAAAGGCGGTCAGGTTAATTTCCGCGTCGACAAAAAAGGAAACATCCACGCCGGTATCGGTAAAGTGAGTTTCGATTCAGACAAAATCGCCGAAAACATCAAAGCGTTCGTCGGCGCGATCAACCGTGCGAAACCTTCAACGGCAAAAGGTCGCTATATCAAGAACGCGGCGCTCTCTTTGACGATGAGCCCGGCGATCAAATTCGATACCCAAGAACTTTTGGATATCCGCTAAACGAAAAGCAAAGGCGTAACCGCCTTTATCTTATGGACTGAAGACAGTAGGGGGCCTGTGCCTTAATCGGTGAAAACCGCCCCGCTTGAAGTCATGTCTGGAAAGGAGAAACGATGAACAAAACGCAAAAAGCTGAGATTGTTGGCGCTCTGAGTGAAGAGTTCAAATCGGCAAAAGCAGTCGTTATGTGTGATTATCGCGGTCTCACCGTTGCAGACCTCGAATCATTGCGCAAAATCGCACGTGCTAAAGAAGCAAAAGTCCAGGTTGTGAAAAACACCCTTGCGACAATCGCTCTGAACAATGCCGGGATGAGCGGTATCGACATTAAAGATACCAACATCTTCGTATGGGGTGAAGACGCTATCGCCGCTTCAAAAGTTGCTGTCGACTTCGGTAAAGACAACGATAAATTCGTTATCCGTACCGCATACATCGACGGCGAAGCGGCGGATGAGAAAAAAGTCCGTGCATTTGCTACGCTTCCGGGTCGCGAAGAGCTGCTCGGAATGCTTGCTTCTGTCTGGATGGGTCCGGTTCGCAATTTCACAATCGGCCTCGATGCGCTTAAACGCAAAAAAGAAGAAGCGTAATGACCGCCCTTTCGGGCAAATCAACCACGCTGCGATAAATGTCGCGGCGTAAAAAAACAGAATATCCATAAGGAGAATACCATGGCTGTAACAAAAGAAGATGTTCTTGAGTTTATCTCAAACCTTTCAGTACTCGAGCTTTCTGAGCTTGTAAAAGAATTCGAAGAAAAATTCGGTGTATCTGCTCAGCCTGTAGCGGTTGCCGGCGGTGCCGTAGCAGCTGTTGCCGCTGAAGAAGAAAAAACTGAGTTCGACGTCATCCTCAAAGACGGCGGAGACAAAAAAATCAACGTTATTAAAGTTGTTCGCGGTCTGACAGGTCTTGGCCTTAAAGAAGCGAAAGACGCGGTTGAAGGCGCACCTACAACGATCAAAGAAGGCGTTGCCAAAGACGTTGCAGAAGCGGCTAAAAAAGAGCTTGAAGAAGCTGGCGCCGTCGTCGAAATCAAATAATCATTCTATGATTGGGGCTTCGGCCCCGCCTCCCACAGGGCACTTTACGGAACAGATTTTTATCTGCTCGGTAAAGTGCCCATACGTCGTTATAGGCTCAGGGACGCCTGAGCTGTAGACTTTGCACTTATCCCTATGGGATCAAAAACTTCGATTGAGGTAGCCTAATGTTAAACACTCTTCACTCCGGAAACCGCTTACGCGTCGATTTCGCGAAAACTCCCCAGCAAATTGAAGTACCTAATTTGTTACAACTCCAACAAAGTTCTTACGAATCCTTCTTGATGTTGGATCAGAAAGATCGCTCAAAAAGCGGTATTGAACGCGTATTCCAGTCGGTGTTTCCGATCCACGACACGCAGAACCGCCTTTCGCTCGAGTACCTCGGTTCCGAAGTAGGACGCCCGAAATATACCGTACGCGAATGTATGGAACGCGGCCTGACCTATTCGGTATCGCTCCGCATGAAAACGCGGCTGGTGATCTGGGACCGCGACGAAAACACCAAAGAAAAAACCGGTGTCAAAGACATCAAAGAACAGACCATTTTCATCCGTGACATCCCGTTGATGACCGACCGTACGTCGTTTGTCATCAACGGCGTCGAGCGGGTTGTCGTCAACCAGCTCCACCGCTCTCCGGGTGTTATCTTCAAAGAGGAAGAATCGACAACCGCCGGCAGCAAGCTGATCTTCACCGGTCAGATCATTCCCGACCGCGGTTCGTGGCTCTATTTTGAATACGATCCCAAAGATATCCTTTACATGCGCATCAACAAGCGCCGTAAAGTTCCCGTAACGATTATGTTCCGAGCCCTGGGATACAGCAAGCAGGATATTCTCAAAATGTTCTACCCGCTCCAGAAAATCCGCGTGGAAGAGAACAAATATCTGATGGATTTCGACCCGGAACAGTTCGCCGGACGTCTGGGATACGACCTGGTCGATGCCGACGGGAAGTTGCTGGTCGCCGCCGGTAAACGCCTTTCGACCAAAAAAGCCGAAAAACTGATTGCCGAAGGGGTCAAATCGATCCAGTACCCGATCGAAACCCTTATCGAGCGCCACCTTGCAGAGCCGATCATCGACGCGGAAAGCGGTGAAGTGATGTTCGACACCATGACGCAGCTGGACGAAACCAAACTGCGCAAAATGGCCGATGCGGGCGTAAAAGAGTTCATTATCGCCAACGACCTTGCCGAAGGGCACGACAGTGCCGTCATCAATGCGTTTATCGCGGATGCGGACTCCCTGAAGCTGCTCAAACAGACCGAAGAGATTGAGGATGAAAACGATCTCGCGGCAATCCGTATCTACAAAGTGATGCGTCCGGGCGAGCCGGTAACCAAAGAAGCGGCGAAGGTATTCGTCAACCAGCTTTTCTTTGATCCGGAACGTTACGATCTGACGCGCGTAGGTCGTATGAAAATGAACCACAAACTGGGTCTGAACGTTCCCGAATACGTGACCGTCCTGACGCATGAAGACATTATCAATACCGTAAAATACGTCGTTAAAGTCAAAAACGGCCAGGGACACATCGACGACCGTGACCACCTCGGTAACCGCCGTATCCGTTCGATCGGTGAACTGCTCGGTAACGAGCTGCACAACGGTCTGGTCAAGATGCAAAAAGCGATCAAAGACAAGCTCAGCACCATGAGCGGACCGACGACCGAGCTGATGCCGCACGATCTGATCAACTCGAAAATGATCACAAGCACGATCATGGAGTTCTTCAGCGGCGGACAGCTGTCGCAGTTTATGGACCAGACGAACCCGCTCTCGGAAGTGACGCACAAGCGTCGTCTTTCCGCACTTGGTGAGGGCGGTCTGGTTAAAGAGCGTGCCGGATTCGAAGTGCGCGACGTCCACCCGACCCACTACGGCCGTATTTGTCCGATCGAAACGCCTGAGGGTCAGAACATCGGTCTGATCAACACGCTGGCAACCTATTCGAAAGTGAATGAGCACGGGTTTATCGAAGCACCGTACAACGTCGTCAAAGACGGTGTCGTTACGGGTGAAGTGGTCTATCTGACTGCGACTCAGGAAGAGGGCAAAATCATTGCCGCAGCATCGAGCCGCGTTGACGACAAAGGGAACTTCCTGGATGATCTGGTGGAGATCCGTCAAGACGGCGAGATTATGCTCAAATCGCCTAAAGAGTGTGAACTGCGCGATTTGACTCCGCACATGGTCGTCGGTGTCGCCGCGAGCCTTATTCCGTTCCTTGAACACGACGACGCGAACCGTGCGTTGATGGGATCGAACATGCAGCGTCAGGCGGTTCCTCTGCTCCGTCCCGAAGCACCGATGGTCGGAACCGGGGTTGAAAAACTCGTTGCCCGCGATTCGTGGGAGTGTGTCAAAGCCGAACGCAGCGGTGTGGTCGAAAAAGTTGACGCCAAACACATCTATGTGATGGGCGAAGACGAAGACGGAACGTTCATCGATTACTATCCGTTGCAGAAAAATCTCCGTACCAACCAGAATACGACGTTCATGCAGCGCCCGACCGTCAAAGCGGGACAGGTTGTCCGGAAAGGGCAGATTATCGCCGATGGTCCGAACATGGACAAAGGGGAACTGGCACTGGGGATCAACGCGCTCGTCGCGTTCATGCCGTGGAACGGATACAACTTCGAGGATGCGATCGTCATGTCCGAGCGGATGATCCGCGAAGACGCGTTCACTTCGGTTCATATCTACGAAAAAGAGGCCGAAGCGCGTGAACTCAAACACGGGGTCGAAGAGATCACCCGCGATATCCCGAACGTCCGTGACGAAGAACTTGCCCACCTTGATGAGAGCGGTATCGTCAAAATCGGTACCTACGTCAAAGGGGGAATGATCCTCGTCGGTAAAGTATCGCCCAAGGGTGAAGTGAAACCGACTCCCGAAGAGCGCCTCCTGCGTGCCATCTTCGGTGAAAAAGCGGGTCACGTCGTCAACAAATCGCTCTACTGTACGCCGAGTATGGAAGGGGTGGTCGTCGACGTCAAAGTTTTCACCAAAAAAGGATACGACAAAGATCCTCGTACCCTCGAACTCGAAAAACAAGAGCGCGACGAGCTTGAGCGCGAGCATTACGACCGCCTGCTCATGATCGATAAGGAAGAGATGCTCCGTATCGTCTCGTTGTTGACCAAACATCCGCTGATCAGCGATGTCAGCGTCAACGGCGTCGAGTACAAAGCGGGCCAGAACGTCAAAGCCGAAGACCTCAAAGAGGTAAACCGTTTTGCGATGAACAACATCGTCAAAGCGTTCAGCGACGACGTCCAGGAAAAATACAACCAGACGAAGAACCACTTCCAGAAAGAGAAGAAAAAATTCCGCGACGAGCACGAAGAGAAGCTTTCGATCCTGGAAAAAGACGACATCCTCCCCAACGGCGTCGTCAAATACGTCAAGGTGTACATTGCTACCAAGCGTAAACTCAAAGTCGGGGATAAAATGGCGGGTCGCCACGGGAACAAAGGTATCGTCTCCACGATCGTTCCCGAAGTCGATATGCCGTACATGGCCAACGGCCGTGCCGTTGACGTGTGTCTGAACCCGCTGGGGGTACCGTCTCGTATGAACATCGGGCAGATCCTCGAGATGCACCTGGGTATGGTCGGGCGTGAGCTGGGCTATCAAATCCAGGAAGTGTTCGAAGCGAAACAAAAAGATTTCATCGCGCAATTGAGAACCAAGATGGTCTCTTTCGCCGACGTTGCCGGACTGATGGACGCCGCTGCGGCTATCGGCGCGATGGATGACGAAACATTGCTCTCCTATGCGCAGGACTGGTCTAAAGGGGTGAAATTCGCAACGCCTATTTTCGAAGGGGTCACGGCTGAAGAATTCGGCCGCCTGTTCGAACTGGCCAAACTCGACAATGACGGTAAAATGGAGCTTTACGACGGTAAAACCGGTGAGAAGCTCAAAGAGCGCGTCAACGTCGGATACATGTACATGCTCAAACTCCACCACCTCGTAGACGAGAAAGTCCACGCCCGTTCAACCGGGCCGTACTCTCTGGTCACGCAGCAGCCGGTCGGTGGTAAAGCACTCTTCGGCGGACAGCGTTTCGGGGAGATGGAAGTGTGGGCTCTCGAGGCTTACGGCGCTTCCGCCGTCCTCAAAGAGATGCTGACGATCAAATCGGACGACGTCGACGGACGTGTCCGTGCTTACAAAGCGATCACGAAAGGCGAAAGCGTTCCTGCATCGGGTATCCCCGAAACGCTCTTCGTATTGACCAAAGAGCTCCAGTCTCTTGCACTGGATATTGAGATTTTTGACGAGGTAGATGACAATGAGTAAATTAGTACCGGTTACCGTAACGGAAGAGAATCGTCCGACAGACATCAAACAGCTTCAGTTCCGTCTGGCCTCCCCTGAGAAAATTCTCTCATGGAGCCACGGGGAAGTCAAAAAACCCGAAACGATCAACTACCGCACCCTCAAACCTGAGCGCGACGGGTTGTTCTGTGCCAAAATTTTCGGGCCTGTACGCGACTACGAATGTCTGTGCGGCAAATACAAAAAAATGCGCTACAAAGGCGTCGTGTGTGAAAAATGCGGCGTTGAAGTCACGTCGGCGAAAGTCCGCCGTATCCGGATGGGGCATATCGACCTGGTAACCCCGGTCGCCCATATCTGGTACGTCAGCTCGCTTCCAAGCCGTATCGGAACGCTGCTGGGCGTCAAGATGAAAGACCTTGAACGGGTATTGTATTACGAAGCCTACATCGTCAAACAGGGCGGAGAGGCGTGTTACGACGCCGAACAGAGTTCACCGGTCCTGAAATACGACGTATTGAACGAAGAGCAGTACCGTACCCTCGTACAGCGTTACGGAGATGCCGGTTTCGTTGCCGAAATGGGAGGACAGGCGGTTCGTGATCTCCTAGACGAACTTGACCTGGTCGACCTTTTTTCATCATTGAAAGAAGAAGTCGCCGCGACGAATTCCGAAGCGAAGCGTAAAACGATCGTCAAACGCCTCAAAGTCATCGAGTCGTTCCTCAATTCCGGGAACAACCCGGCGTGGATGATGCTGACCGCACTTCCGGTACTTCCTCCGGAACTTCGCCCGCTGGTAAGCCTGGACGGCGGAAAATTCGCCGTATCGGACGTTAACGACCTGTACCGCCGCGTCATCAACCGTAACCAGCGTCTCAAACGCCTCATCGAACTTGAAGCGCCCGAAATTATCGTGCGCAACGAAAAACGGATGCTTCAGGAAGCGGTTGACGCGCTGTTCGACAACGGCCGTCGTGCCAATGCGGTCAAAGGGGCTAACAAACGTCCGCTCAAATCGCTCTCTGAAATCATCAAGGGTAAACAGGGGCGTTTCCGTCAGAACCTTCTGGGTAAACGGGTCGACTTCTCGGGCCGTTCGGTTATCGTCGTCGGTCCGAATCTGCGGATGGATCAGTGCGGTTTGCCCAAACAGATGGCATTGGAGCTTTTCAAGCCGCACCTGATCGCGAAACTCGAAGACAAAGGGTACGCGACGACCGTTAAAGCGGCGAAAAAAATGATCGAAGAGAAAACCAACGAAGTGTGGGAATGTCTGGCCGAGATCGTCGAGGGATACCCCGTCATGCTCAACCGTGCGCCGACGCTTCACAAACTTTCGATCCAGGCGTTCCACCCCAAACTGATCGACGGTAAAGCGATCCAGCTTCACCCGCTCGTCTGTGCGGCGTTCAATGCCGACTTCGACGGTGACCAGATGGCGGTACACGTTCCCCTTTCAGCCGAGGCGATTGCCGAAGCGAAAGTCTTGATGCTCTCGAGCATGAACATTCTTCTTCCGGCTTCGGGGAAAGCGATCGCAACCCCGTCTCAGGATATGGTCTTGGGTCTGTATTACCTTACCCTGGCCAAAAACGAAGCGAAGGGATCGAACAAACTTTTCAGCAATGTTGATGAGATCATGGTCGCACTGGAACACAACGCACTGGATCTGCACGCCAAAGTACGTACCCGCGTCGAGGGCCGGATGATCCATACGACGGCTGGCCGGATGATCCTCAAATCGATCCTCCCCGATTTCGTTCCGGTCGAACTGTGGAACGTCGTCATGAAAAAGAAAAACATCTCCGCGCTCGTCGACTACGTCAACAAGCACGGCGGCGTGGCCGTAACGGCCGGATTCCTGGACGACCTCAAAAATCTCGGTTTCCGTTATGCGACCAAGTCGGGGGTATCGATTTCGATCGCCGACATCATCATCCCCGAAGCAAAAGAGGGGCTGATCAACGCATCGAAAAACCGTGTCAAAGAGATCCAGAAGCAGTTTGAAGCGGGTCTTTTGACGGAGCAGGAACGTTACAACAAAATCATCGACGTCTGGACCGATACGAACAATACGGTTGCCGGCGGCATGATGGAACTGATCCAGAGCGACAAAGAAGGTTTCAACTCGATCTTCATGATGGCCGACTCGGGTGCACGGGGTTCTGCGGCGCAGATCCGTCAGCTCGCCGGTATGCGGGGACTTATGGCGAAACCGGACGGTTCGATCATCGAAACACCGATTATTTCGAACTTTAAAGAGGGTCTGAACGTTCTTGAATACTTCATTTCGACCCACGGTGCCCGTAAAGGTCTCGCGGATACGGCTCTGAAAACGGCGAATGCCGGTTACCTGACCCGTAAACTCGTCGACGTCGCTCAGAACGTTAAAATCGTCGAGCACGACTGCGGTACGCACGAAGGGATTGAGATCACCGATATTTCCGTCGGTAATGAACTGATCGAGCCGCTCGAAGACCGTATCTACGGACGGGTGCTGGCCGAAGACGCGATCGATCCGATCACCAACGAGATCCTTTATTCCGAAGGGACGCTGATCGATGAGATCATGGCATCCAAAATCGTTGAAGCGGGGATCAAGGCGGTCCAGATCCGTACTCCGACAACGTGTAAATCCGAAGGGGGCGTTTGTGCACTGTGTTACGGCCTCAACCTCGGAACCGGCCAAATCGTCAAGAAAGGGGAAGCGGTCGGTATCGTCGCGGCCCAGTCGATCGGGGAACCGGGTACGCAGCTGACCCTTCGTACCTTCCACGTCGGGGGAACCGCATCAAGCACCCGTGAAGAGCGCCAGGTCATCGCATCCAAAGAAGGTTTCATCCGTTATTACAACATGAAAACCTATACCTCCAAAGAGGGTAAAAACATCGTTGCGAACCGCCGTAACGCCGCGATCTTGCTCGTAGAGCCGAAAATCAAGGCTCCGTTTGCGGGAACGGTGGAAATTCAGACGATTCACGACGAGGTTATCGTCAGTGTCAAAGGCGAGAGCCAGACGGTACGCTACACACTCCGTAAAAACGAAGTGGCCAAACCGAACGAACTGGCCGGTGTCAGCGGCAAGATCGAAGGGAAATTCTATCTGCCGTATGAAAACGGCGCCAGCGTCAAAGAGCACGAATCGATCGTCGAAACGATCAAAGACGGCTGGAACGTTCCCAACCGTATCCCGTACGCTTCGGAAATCCAGGTCAAAGACGGTGCCCCGGTAACGCAGAAAATCTATGCCAAAGAGAAAGGGACGGTTAAATACTACCTCCTCAAAGGCGATTACCTCGAGCGTCACCACGAGATCGCCAAAGGGTACAGCGTTGAAGAAAAAGGGCTCTTCGCCGTCGTCGCCGATGCGGACGACCGCGAAGCGATCCGTCACTACATTGCCCGCGGATCGATCATCGAGATCAACGACAACGAAAGCGTCAAAGCCGACACCCTGTTGGCGAAACCGCTCAAAGAAGAGTCGATCGTGATCGCCGAATGGGATCCGTATTCGAACCCGATCATCTCCGAAACCGACGGTGTCGTGACGTTCGAAGACATTATCCCGGGCGTCACCGCATCCGAGCAGTTCGACGAACTGACGGGTAAAACGCGTCTGATGATCAACGAATACGTTGCTCCGGAGTTTAAACCGGCGATCGTTCTCGCTTCGGCGGACGGTTCAATCATCCGTTATGCGGTTGAGCCGAAAACGGCAATCTTCGCGCAGGACCGTGCTGAAGTGAAAGTGGCCGACATTCTGGCCCGTACGCCGAAAGCGCTTCAGAAATCGCGCGACATTACCGGGGGTCTTCCACGGGTTTCCGAGCTTTTCGAAGCGCGTAAACCCAAAGAGGTCGCCCTCATCGCCGAGCTCGACGGTGTGGTCAGCTTCGGCAAGCCGCTCCGTGGTAAAGAGCGTATCATGATCACGTCTGAAAACGGTATGATCAAAGAGTACCTTGTCGATAAAAACCTGAGTATCCTTGTTCATCCGGGCGAGTTCGTTCACGCCGGCGAGCGTCTGACCGACGGTATCGTCAGCTCGCACGAGATCCTGAGAATCCTCGGGGTTAAAGCGCTGTACAACTACCTGGTAAGCGAAGTTCAGCAGGTTTACCGCCGCCAGGGGGTTAACATCGCCGACAAGCACATCGAGGTGATCTTCACCCAGATGCTCCGCCAGGTGAAAATTCTCCGCTCGGGCGACACGAAGTTCATCGAAGGCGACGTCGTCAGCAAAGCGCAGTTCAAAGTCGAGAACGAAAAAATCCTCCGCCTCGGCGGGGAACCGGCAATTGCCGAGCCGTACCTCGTGGGTATCACCCGCGCGGCGGTCAGCGCCGACTCGATCATCTCGGCCGCGTCGTTCCAGGACACGACCAAAGTTCTTACCGAAGCGGCGGTCGCGGCAAAAATCGACGACCTGACCGATCTCAAAGAGAACGTTATCATCGGCCGCACCATCCCGGTCGGTACCGGTATCTACAAAGACCAAAAAATCCAGTTTGGCGAATAATTTCGGCGGCATCGGCCGCTGAACCCTCCTTTTTCCTTCTACTTACAAGTTCCTTAAAATAAGCTCCATTTAATTGAAAATCCGGTACAATTGCGCGTTTATTAGTCCCCTCGTTTGAGTGGATTGAATATTCTACTGGAACAAATTCAATAAAGGAGATTGTGTGCCAACAATCAACCAACTTATTCGTAAAGAGCGTCAGAAGGTGGTTTACAAATCCAAATCACCTGCTTTGGTGTCATGCCCGCAGCGCCGCGGAGTATGTACTCGTGTTTACACCACAACCCCGAAAAAACCGAACTCGGCTCTTCGTAAAGTCGCTAAAGTTCGTTTGACTTCAGGGTTCGAGGTCATCAGTTATATCGGTGGGGAAGGCCACAACCTGCAGGAGCACTCGATCGTTCTCGTTCGCGGCGGCCGGGTAAAAGACCTTCCGGGGGTTAAATACCACATCGTTCGTGGTGCACTCGATACTGCGGGTGTTAAAGATCGTAAAGTTTCTCGTTCTAAATACGGAACGAAAAAACCTAAGGCTAAGTAATTAGTCACTAAACCGACAAAATCCGGTTGATGATGACCGTATTTTGAGTAAATGAAAACCATTGAAGGAAAAGTAAAATGAGAAGAAGAAAAGCGCCCGTTCGCGAAATTATGCCCGACCCGATCCACGGTTCAAAAGTATTGACAAAGTTCATCAACAAACTCATGTGGGACGGTAAAAAAAGCGTCGCCGAGAAAATCATGTACGGTGCTTTGGATATCATCAGTTCACGTGGTGAAAAAAGCGGTATCGACGTATTCAACGCCGCAATCGATAACATCAAACCCGTTATCGAAGTAAAAAGCCGCCGTGTGGGTGGAGCGACCTACCAAGTTCCAGTAGAAGTACGCCCTGTCCGCCAGCTTTCTTTGGCGATCCGTTGGTTGACGGATGCAGCGCGCAAACGCAACGAGCGTACAATGGCCGAGCGTTTGGCTAATGAATTGATGGATGCTGCCAGCGATAAAGGTACAGCGTTCAAGAAAAAAGAAGATACGTACAAAATGGCAGAAGCGAACAAAGCGTTCGCTCACTACCGCTGGTAAGATTTTTCTTAAACTGACGTCGGCCTCTCCGGGAGACGTCGTTCGTCAAGCACTGAAAGGGGATCTTTCTTCTTTCCGCGCTTGTCTTTAATATTTAACCAAACACACTAAGGCTGTTATCATGGCAAGATCCCATAAACTTGAAGACGTAAGAAACATCGGTATCGCCGCTCACATCGACGCGGGTAAAACGACTACTACCGAGCGTATTTTGTTCTACACCGGTATTTCACACAAAATCGGTGAGGTTCACGAAGGTGCCGCCACCATGGACTGGATGGAGCAGGAGCAGGAGCGCGGTATTACGATTACATCGGCTGCGACCACTTGTGAATGGCGCAAAAAACAGATCAACATCATCGACACTCCGGGCCACGTTGACTTCACCATCGAAGTTGAGCGTTCTATGCGTGTTCTTGACGGTGCCGTTGCGGTATTCTGTGCGGTCGGCGGCGTTCAGCCCCAGTCAGAAACAGTATGGCGTCAGGCAAACCGTTACGGTGTTCCCCGTATCGTATATGTCAATAAAATGGACCGTATCGGTGCCGATTTCTACAACGTAGAGAGCCAGATCACCGAGCGTCTTAAAGCGCGTCCGGTTCCCATTCAAATCCCTATCGGTCAGGAAGATGCTTTCAAAGGGGTTGTTGACCTCGTTAAAATGAAAGCTATCCTCTGGGACGACGATGCGGCGATGGGTTCAAACTACCGAGAGGAAGAGATTCCTGCCGATTTGTTGGAGAAAGCCGAAGAGTATCGTGCAAAAATGATCGAAGCGGCGGCCGAGGGTGACGAATCTTTGATGGAGAAATACTTCGAAGAGGGCGAACTGACGACCGAAGAGATCATGCGCGGTATCAAAGCGGGATGTCACAAAATGGAGATCATCCCGATGGTGTGCGGTACGTCGTTCAAAAACAAAGGGGTTCAGACGCTTCTGGATGCCGTTGTCGATTACCTCCCATCACCTCTGGAAGTTGCACAGATCCGCGGTACGAAAGAAGACGACGAGGAAGCCGAAGTTATCGTTAACTCGACTGACGATGAGCCGTTTGCCGGACTGGCGTTCAAAATTATGACCGACCCGTTCGTCGGACAGCTCACCTTCGTACGTATGTACCGCGGTATCCTCGAATCGGGGTCGTACGCGATCAATACCACCAAAGGTAAAAAAGAGCGTATCGGACGTATCGTTAAAATGCACGCGAACAAACGTGAAGAGATCAAAGCGCTCTACGCTGGTGAAATCGGTGCGGTTGTCGGTCTTAAAGACACCACGACGGGTGATACCCTGTGTGACGAGAAAGATCGCGTTATCCTCGAGCGTATGCACTTCCCTGAGCCGGTTATCTCCGTTGCGGTAGAGCCGAAAACGAAAGCCGACCAGGAAAAAATGGGTATCGCTCTGGGTAAACTGGCTGCGGAAGACCCTTCTTTCCGTGTTCACACGGACGAAGAGACAGGTCAGACGATCATCAGCGGTATGGGTGAACTTCACCTCGAGATCCTTGTTGACCGTATGTTCCGTGAGTTCAAAGTCGAAGCGGAAGTGGGTGCTCCTCAGGTAGCGTACCGCGAAGCGATCCGCAACGAAGTCAACCAGGAATACAAATACGCGAAACAATCAGGCGGACGCGGTCAGTTCGGTCACGTTTACCTTCGCGTCAAACCGGGTACTCCGGGAACCGGTTTCGTATTCCACAACGAAATCAAAGGTGGGGTTATTCCGAAAGAGTATATCCCTGCGGTTGAAAAAGGGTGTGCGGAAGCGATGCAAAAAGGTGTCCTCGCCGGTTATCCGATCGAAGATATCGAAGTGGCCGTTTACGACGGTTCGTACCACGAGGTCGACTCATCCGAAATGGCGTTCAAACTTGCCGCTTCTATGGGTTTCAAAGAGGCTGCGCGTAAAGCCAACCCTTGTATCCTTGAGCCGATGATGAAAGTCGAAGTTGAAGTTCCAGAGAACTTCATGGGTGACGTTATCGGTGACCTTAACCGCCGCCGCGGCCAGGTTAACAACATGGGTGACCGTTCCGGTAACAAAATCGTTAACGCGTTCGTTCCGCTCTCAGAAATGTTCGGTTACTCTACCGACCTTCGTTCGGCAACTCAGGGTCGCGCAAGCTACTCTATGGAATTCGATCACTACGAAGAAGTTCCACGCAACGTTGCGGACGAAATCATCAAAAAACGTAACAGCTAAGGCCGTTACGCCCCTTTTTGCGCCCCCGGGCGCATTTCTTTCCTCTTTTATTCAACTCTCCAGGAACTTTCCATCAGCAACAGATCGCCGCTGTAAATACGTCCGACAAATTCATCTCCGAGATTGTACGATGCTACCCCTTTGGGCGTGCCGCTCATGATGATATCACCGTCTTCGAAACTCATGAAACTTTTGATCTCCTCGATCATATCAAGCGGTTTGTAGATCATCAACTCATAGGTCGCTTCCTGCGCTAAGGCGCCGTTGATGTGGAGCGTCATGCGAAGGGATTCGAGCGGCCCGCTGAAAGGGACGAACTCTCCCAGTACCGCCGAACCGTCGAACCCTTTGGCCCGTTCCCACGGCAAACCCTTGGTTTTTAGGTGGTTTTGTATCTGTGCTTTGGTGAGGTCAAGGCCGAAACCGACTCCCGCGATCGCCCCGCCCATCATCAGAAAGCAGATCTCCCCTTCGAAGCGAGTATCGTCGGAGATGAAGCGGAGCGTACCCGTGACGGCGGAGTTGGGCTTGTTGAAAACGACCATCGACGAGGGGATCTCGTTCCCCAGCTCATGGATGTGCTCGACGTAGTTGCGGCCGATGCAGACCACTTTGGACGGGGTGCATAGCCGCTCGGCAAAACGGACGGTATTCATGTTGATCTCGCATTAATAGTCTATTGAATTCTTCGTGGTATGATAGCGTATCTATTGAAGGAGTTTTCATGCGTCAATTTTCCCCTTTATACCGGATCTGGCACTGGCTGCAGGCGGTTGCCGTGTTCGGGCTGTTTATCACGGTTGTATTGCGGATGAGCGTCATGCACAAGGAACAGATCGGAGGGATCGTTCAGGCCAAACTGGCCGAAATCGGGACGATAATCACGGACGAGCAGGCGGTGATGATCGGCAAGGCGGTGCGCGCGCCGATGTGGGACTGGCATATTTATCTGGGGATTGCGGTAGCGGTGTTGCTGGTAGTGCGGATCGCGATGGTACTGAAAAACGGATTCGGATTCGACGACAACCCCGCCATGCAAAAAGTCTACACGCTGTACAAACTTTTTTACGGGGTTTTGGCGGCGATGTCGCTCAGCGGGCTGGTATTGTACTGGAAGCTGGCCGGGGAGGGCAAAGAGATCGTCGAGAGCGTCCATATGTATCTGGGCTGGAGTGTGTTCGCGTTTATGGCAATCCATATCGCGGGAGTCGTCCTTGCGGAAAAAAGTGATCAGGGCGGCCTGGTTTCACGGATGATCAGCGGGCGGGATTAAGGGGCACTCCGCCAAAGGGGCGTTTCATCCTCTTCGGGGCGCCCCTGGAGCTGTAATGCGGGCTTGTACGAGCCTTTGTACGAGAGGCTCCGGCATTGTTCGACGTAATACCCAAGGTAGATCCATTTCAGCCCAAGACGCTGCGCGAGGCGGATTTGCTCGAGCAGTGTGTAGCGTCCCAGCGAAAATGAGGGGTAATCGGGATCGTAGTAGCAATACAGGGCGCTGATCCCCTCGTCGAGAATATCGACCAGGTCGACGGCAATGAGGCGTTCGTCGTCGAAATAGAGGATTTCGAATCCGAAATCGCCGTGCCCCTGCACGAATGAGGCGTAATAGTTTTTGGGATCGACTTTGGGTTCGTCCCAGGAGCGGGTATGGTGTTTGTAGCGGTGATAGCGTTCGAAAAGCTCCAGGTGGTCGCGCGTGAGGGTCGGGGGACGGATCAGGGTGTTCCATGAGCCGTTTTTCCGGAGGATGCGGCGTTCGGACTTGCTGAACGTGTAGTTTTGTACATCGATCTTGAGGCTTTCGCACGCGCGGCACTCCTGGCAGATGGGGCGAAAATACATCGACCCGAAACGCCGCCAGCCTCTGAGAATCAGCGCTTCACACTGTTCGCGGCTGCACTCCTGGATGATTTTGTAATGGATGCTCTGGGAGTTGCCGCTGATGTAGGCACAGGGCTCATGAAGGGCACACTCTTTGAGAATCTGGTTCATGGGCGAGGAGGATTACTCTTCCTCTTTCCGGCTGAGCGAGATGAGAACCCCTTCGAGCATTTCGTCGAGGTCGCCGTCGAGGATCGCGTTGATATTGCTGTACGCTTCGCCCGAACGGCTGTCTTTGATCTGCTGGTAGGGGGCCATGACGTAGGAACGGATCTGGTGGCCCCAGCCGATCTCGCTTTTTTCGACGCCGTCGATCGCGGCGCGCTGTTTTTCGAGTTCGAGTTCATAGAGGCGGGATTTGAGCATTTTGAAGGCGGTCGCCTTGTTTTTGTGCTGGCTTCGGTCGTTCTGGCACTGTACCACGATTCCCGTCGGGATGTGGGTGATACGGATCGCCGATTCGGTTTTGTTGACGTGCTGGCCGCCCGCCCCCGATGCGCGGTAGGTATCGAGGCGGATATCCTTGTCCTCGATCTCGATTTCGATGTCGTCGTCGATTTCGGGAGAAACGGTGACCGAGGTAAATGACGTGTGCCGTTTGGCTGCCGAGTCGAACGGGCTGATCCGCACGAGGCGGTGAATGCCGTTTTCGACTTTGAGATAGCCGTAGACGTTGACCCCTTTGATCAGCAATGATGCATCCTTGATCCCCGCCTCTTCACCGGGCTGGTAGTCGAGCATTTCAACGCTGAAGTCGTGGCGTTCGGCCCAGCGGGTGTACATTCGCAGCAGGATCGATGCCCAGTCCTGGGACTCGGTTCCCCCCGCACCCGGATGGATGGTGAGGATCGCGTTGTGGCTGTCGTGCTCGCCGCTTAGCAACACCTCGATCTCCATCGATTTGACCTGGTTCTCCAGTCCGGGGGCATCGGCGAAAAGGCTTTCGATTGTTTCGTCGTCTCCCTCTTCCTTGGCCATGTCGTAGAGGTCTTTGGCATCGCCGAGGGCATTGAAGGTCTTGGCGTATTTTGCCAGGCGCCGTTCGGCCTGGGTTTTCTCTTTCTGAACCGCTCCGGCGGCTGCCGCGTCGTTCCAGAACTCAGGGGAGTTTTCGAGCTCCGCGATCTCTTTGAGGCGCGCTTCGATGAGGTCTGGACGGACGACGTCGGTGACGTTTTGCATTTTCGTCGTCAGCGTTTTGAGAAGTTCGGTATATTCGTAGTGGTCCATAAGTGGGAATACCTTGTGATATATTATAATTGCGATTATAGTACACCTCCCCTGCATAAAGGCTAAAAGCATGATTATCGCCAGATCGGCGCAAGAACTGCGCAACGCTCTTGATTCCAAAACGGGATCGGTCGGTTTCGTCCCGACGATGGGGGCGCTCCACATCGGCCATCGCACCCTCATCGACGCGGCGCGGCGTGAGAACGATACCGTCGTCGTCTCGATCTTCGTCAATCCGACCCAGTTTCTGCCGGGGGAAGACCTCTCCAAATATCCCCGCCGCGAAGAGGCCGATTTCAAAATCTGCGAGCTCAGCGGGGTGGACGTGTTGTTCTACCCCGACGTGAGTACGATGTACGGCCGTGATGAAGTGCGGATCACCGCTCCCGACGTGCGCGGCTACATTCTCGAAGGGGCATCCCGCCCGGGGCATTTCGACGGGGTCCTTACCGTCGTTATGAAGCTTTTCAATCTCGTTCGCCCCACCCGCGCCTATTTCGGGAAAAAAGATGCGCAGCAGCTCTCCCTGATCACCCAGATGGTGGGGAACTTTTTTATGGATCTTACGATCGTCCCGATGGATACGGTCCGTGAAAACGACGGGCTGGCCCTCTCAAGCCGCAATGTTTACCTGAATCCTTCCGAGCGGACCGAGGCGCTGAAACTCTCCGCGTCGCTCAAACGGGCGACGAAACTGGTAATGCAGGGGACGCTCGAATCCGATGCGATCAAGGCGCAGATGCTGGAGATCCTCGAACCGTTGGAGGTCGAGTACGTCGCAATCGTCAACCGTGCCTTCGAGTCGATCGGACGGGTCGAAATCGGCAATACGATCGTCCTCGTCGCCGCACGCGTCGGATCGACGCGCCTGATCGACAACGTATGGATGTGAGGATGAGAAAGTTTGCCGCCGCCGCACTGACGGTTTTGTTGCTGGGGGGATGTGCCCCGAAGCTGGGGAAAGATATTTTCGTCGAGCCCGAAGGGAACGTGCGATGGGAAAATTCCGGTTCGGAAGTGGTGCTGGGTGTCCTTTCGCTTCTGGGGGCACCGCTGCAGAGCGCTCCGATCCGGATCGGAAGCGACCTGAAGGTCAACAACCAGTGGCACAGTGATTTCAAAGTGGTGTCGCTCACCTACGCCCTCGTCGACGACAAAGAACGCTTCGCCCAGGGGCAGGCCAAAATCGATACGCTCGGATCAATGCTGATCCCCAGCGGGGAGAGTAAAATCATCCCGCTCGAACTCGAAGTCGATCCGCGGGGATTGAAGAGCGATCGGATTATCGGTATCGTCAAAGCCAAACGCAAAGTGATGCTCAAAGGGGAGCTTATCATCGAAGTGTGGGGAATCCGCAAACACTACCCCTTTGAGAAAGAAGCGACCGCGCTGATCCAAAAGGCGCTGAAAAGCGCGATGCGTTAACGGACTGCCGCGGCGCTCTCTTCGGCCGTGGTGGGGGCAGCCGCGGCGGCGGCGGCTTCGGCGGCGGCGACCGCTGCGGGATCGGGAACGAGCATTTTTTCTTCGACCATCACGTCCACAATCGCTTTGAAAACCGGGACGGCGGTGATGGAGGCGAAATAGACGGTACGCGGTTCGATGACGGTGATCCCGATCGTGTATTGACGCTTTTTGTCGTTCGCGAAGCCGACGAACGACGTATGGTAGCTGTTGACGTATTTCCCTTTTTTGGCGATGTGCGCCGTCCCCGTTTTTCCGCCGATCTCAAGCCCGGGCGTTTTGGCCCCGATCCCCGTTCCGACGTTGACTGTTTTGATAAGGATCTGTTTCATCCGCTCGGCCGTGGCGGGGGCGATCACCTGCGTAGGGGACTGAATCTGCATCGGGATGGCGCGGCCGTTGTCGTCGTAGAGCGCTTCGACGACCATCGGGTTGATCAGTTTGCCTCCGTTGTTGAAAACGTTGTAGGCTTTGAGAATCTGCATCGCATTGGCCCGCATCCCGTACCCGTACGAGGTGATCGCCTTGTAGAGATAGTTGTTGAGCTGCGTGGACGAGGGGATGCTTCCGCGCTTTTCGTAAGGGAGGTCGACCCCGCTGAAGCGGGTAAACCCGAATTTCTGGAGCCCTTCGGTGTATTCGACGCCGCCCAGTTTCTGCGCGAGCTGGGCGATACCGATGTTGGAAGAGTGGACCAGGACGTCTTCGGCGCTGATCATGTCGAATTTGTGCTCGTCGACGATCACCTTGCGTCCGAATTTCCATTTCCCGCCGTGGCCGTTGACCATGTCGTAGGGGTTGATGAGGTTACGGTCGAGCAGCAGGGCGAAGATGATCGGCTTGATGACCGAGCCGGGTTCATAGCTGTATTCGATCGCATTGGTGTTGAGCGAAGGGTAGTCTTCGTGGCGGATGCGGCTGGGGTCGAAACGGTTGGAACTGGCCAGCGCGATGATTTTGCCCGTTTTGGCCTCCATGACGGTGGCGATGATTTCGTCGGCCTGCAGCTGCTCTTTGATCTGGTCGGTGATCGTTTCCACCCGCGCCTGGAATGCGATGGGAATGTTGAGTTTGACGGTAAGGCCGTTGATCTGGCGTTTGACGTCGCTTTGGCGGTTGAGGATGAGGTAGCCGTTGACGTCGCGTAGTGCTTTTTGGGTTTTGTTCTGCTGGGGGTTGAGCTCTTCGTCGAAGAACTTTTCAAGTCCCTTGATCCCGTAAACGCGGGTGTAACCCTCTTCCTCGATTTTGCGCGGATAGCCCAGCAGCGGTGTCAGAAGACGCCCATAGGGGTAACGGCGCGCTTCGCCGCTTTCGAGGATATTGAGTCCCTGGAGGATCCGGTCTCCGCCGGGGGTCTCGTATTCGATAAAGACTCCGAGCCTCCGCAGCTCGAATGCAAGGGTTTTGAGGTACATCGCTTCTTTGGGGCTGATATGGTAGCTCAGCGTCACCGAGCCTTTGCGGGTATGGAGACGCTGACGGATTTCATCGGGATCGGTACCGCTGTAGATGCTGAAAAGCTGGATAAACAGCTCCTCTTTATCGGGATCGATGTTGCGGGTATTGACGACGGCCTTGTAGAGCTTTTGGGTCGTGGCGATATAGTATCCGTCGGCGCTGACGATCGAACCGCGCTGGGCTTTGGCGGTGTCTTCGGAATAGATGGAGGGGATGTCGCGCTCATGCAAGGCGGTGTAGAGCATCACCGCCAGAAAAATCACAAATCCGGATAAGAGGACGAGAAAAAGGGCAAGTATTTTTTTGGATTTGTTGGAATGGCGCATAAAAGAGGCTAAATCAAATCTGGGTTCGGGTGATTTCTTTATAGGCGCTCAGGGCTTTGTTCCGCACTTCGAGCATCAGTTTCATGCTGATTTCGGCTTTGTCGATCGCGATCGCCGCCTGGTGAAGGTCTTTGACGGCGCCGGTCGCGATGTCGCTCATCGCCTTTTCCCCTTCAACCTGCATCTGGTTGACGTTGCCCAGCGCGTTTTTAAGCTCCTGGGCGAAGTCGGTCTGGCTTGTTTCGGTCGCATTGCCGCTTTTTTTGGCCAGCAGATCGGCTGTGGAGAGAGATTTGATCGATTGGATATCAGCCATCGTGGTCTTCCTTTCTTAATCTTTTATGATTGCATCATGGAAACAGCGCTTGAAGCCATGTTTTTGGCACTTTCAAACGCGGCGACGTTCGCCTGGTACGAGCGGGTTGCTTCGACTAAATCGGCCATTTCCACAACGGGATTAATGTTTGGGTAGGCAACGTAGCCGTTCGCGTCCGCATCGGGATGTGACGGATCGTATTTCATTTTCGGCGCGGTGTCGTCCCGGGCGATCTTATCGACGATAACGCTCATGATCGCCGGGTTTGGCTTGATCCCAGCGAGCCCTTCTTGGAGGGGGTCGCTGTAAGAGAGGGCCGATGTGTTGCGTTCGAGCGCCTGGTTGTAGACCTGGTTGAAATCGATCGCTTTGAAAACGACTTCCTGCCGGCGGTAAGGCCCCCCCTCGTCGGTCCGGGTAGTCTGGGCGTTGGCGATGTTGGAGCTGATTGCGTTGACGCGGACGCGCTGCGCCGAGAGTCCGTATCCGCTGATGTCGAAGCTGTTCAGAAAAGCCATAACCTAATCCTTACGATGTTTTGGATGAAGCGTCGATAACGCTTTTGTAGATGCCGGTCCCTTTTTTCTTGGCCGCGATGATGGCGTTGTACATCATCGAGTTTTTGGCCATTTCGGTCGTTTCGACATCGAGATCGACGCTGTTCCCGTCGTTGCGCGCCATGTGGCCGTCGCGGAAAAAAACCGTCGGTTTGGGATCGGAAATCCCGTTTGTACCGCTCAGATGGGCGCCGTTCGTCCGCGCCATCGGCAGAACCTGGTTTTTGGGTCCGAAGATGGCGGCACTTTTTTGGGCGAGCGTCTCTTCGAACCGAATGTCTCTGGGACGGTAAAAAGGGGTGTCGGCGTTGGCGATGTTGCCCGCGATCATATCCTGTCGTGCGGCGCGGTAATCAAGCGCTGCATTCATCAGTTCATGTGCTTTTGAAATCATCAAACCCATTGCCGGCTCCTTATGTCAAAGTGTAAAGCAAAAAATATTCCAAAAATTGGGTGTCTCTTTTTATCGAACTCTTTTACAAAGAGCGATATACTGTCGCTAAATTATACAGTATCAAGTGAACAATGGCGGATAAAAAATTATTTATTTTGACGACGGCGCTCATTACGGTAGGGATCATCTGCTCGTATACCCTCTCGGCGTACACGGTTATTTTGTTCGAATACAACGATTTCCATTTCGTGATCCGTGAACTGGGGGTGGGAATCGTCTCGATCCTGCTGATGTGGACCCTCTCCCGCCTCGATCCTGATATTTGGCTCCACCGTCTGGGGCTGACCCTCTTTTTCGGGGGGATGCTGCTGATGGCGGTGATGCCGTTTCTGCCCGCGTCGCTGGTGAGCGAAGTGGGTGGGGCGAAGCGGTGGATCAAGCTCCCGGGCTTTTCGCTCGCCCCGGTGGAGTTTTTCAAAATCGGGTTCGTCTATTTTCTGGCCTGGAGTTTTTCGCGTAAGCTGGGGCATCACGCGGGGATCGGGGTGTGGGAGGAGTTCAAACGCTTTGCCCCCTACGCGGCCGTATTCGTCCTCGTGATGTTTCTGATCGCCATCATGCAAAACGATCTGGGGCAGGTTGTGGTACTGGCGCTGACACTTGCGTTTATGCTCTTTTTTGCGGGGAGCAGTTTCCGTTTTTTTATGACCCTCATCGGCGGCGCCGTCGCCTTTTTCCTCTTTTTCATCCTTACCGCCGAACACCGGATCAACCGTATCCTCTCGTGGTGGGAAGGGGCGCAGAGTACGATCCTGGCGTTTTTTCCCGAATCGATAGCCAAACACCTTCGGATCGAAAACGCCGAAGAACCCTACCAGATCGGCCACTCGCTCAACGCGATCCACAACGGCGGGATTTTCGGAACGGGGCTTGGGGAAGGGACCTTCAAACTCGGATTTTTGAGTGAAGTGCATACCGACTTCGTTTTGGCGGGTATCGCCGAAGAGTTCGGATTCGTGGGGGTGCTCGGGGTGACGATGCTCTTTATCATGATTTTGCACCGCCTCTTTAAAATCGCCAACCGTTCCCACAACGATACCGCCTACCTCTTCAGCCTCGGGGTGGGACTTCTGATCACCTTCGCGTTCATGATCAATGCCTACGGCATCAGCGGCCTTACCCCGATCAAAGGGATCTCGGTGCCGTTTTTGAGCTACGGGGGATCGGCGATGCTCGCTTCGTCGATCGGGATTGGAATGGTGCTGATGCTCTCCAAAAAAATCGTTTATAAACCTGGAGACAGAAAATGATCAAAGCACGCTTGCGTGCATGGGCCCGCTGCCGAAGCGAACACAGCGTTAGCGTAGACATCGGGATCGATTCCGATGTCGTGTAACAGGAGAATGGAAAAATGAATATTATTTTTACCGGCGGCGGGACGGGAGGGCACCTCGTCATCGCATTGTCGCTGGCCGAAGCGGCCAAATCCAGGGGGCACCGCGTCATGTTCATCGGTTCGACGTCGGGACAGGACCGTCAGTGGTTCAGCGAAAGCACGCTGTTTGAAGAGGCCCATTTTCTTGAAACGACGGGAGTCGTAAACAAAAAAGGGCTCGGAAAACTGGGGGCACTGTGGAAGGTTTTCAAGGCGCTTCTGGCATCGCGCCGGCTGATCCGTTCTTTCGGTGCGGATGCGGTGGTGAGCGTCGGGGGGTTTTCGGCGGCTCCGGCCGCATTGGCGAGCGTGATGACGAAAACACCCCTCTATATCCATGAGCAAAACGCCGTAACTGGTAAGCTCAACACGATTCTTCGCCCCTATGCGAAACGGTTTTTCAGCTCGTACGAAGAGGGGGAAAATCATTGCGATTATCCGGTCAACCCCGTCTATTTCGAAAACGCGCGGGTGCGCGACCGGGTCAAAACGATCATTTTCCTGGGGGGATCGCAAGGGGCCAAGTTCATCAACGATCTCGCCCTTGAAATCGCTCCGTGGCTCTCAAGCGGGGGGATCGCCATTATCCACCAGTGCGGCGCCAAGGAAGAAGAGAGGGTTCGCGCCGCCTACCGCGAAATGGGGATCGACGCCGAAGTCTACGGGTTTACGACCAAGATCGCCGAACTGATCGCACGGAGCGATTTCGCGGTGAGCCGTTCGGGGGCCAGTACTTTGTGGGAGCTTTGCGCGGCGCGGGTTCCGACGTTTTTCATCCCATTCCCGTTCGCGGCGGCGGATCATCAGTTTCATAATGCGCAGTATATTCTCAAATACGATTGCGGCTGGTGCGAGCGACAGGGGGAGGAACTCTCCCTGAAGCTTCAAGAAGCGATACTGAGCGATATCCGCCCCAAAAGCGAACGGCTGGGGAACCTGATCGCCCCATCCGGAGCGGTGCATATCATCGAAGCGATCGAAAAGGGGAACAATGCTGGCTGAAATGACGCAATGGCTGGTCGATACGGTGGCGGGGATGGGATACGTAGGAATCGTCGCCCTGATGGCGGTAGAGAGTTCGTTTATCCCTTTTCCCAGTGAAGTGGTGATGATCCCCGCGGGATACCTTGCCTCACAGGGGAAAATGGACCTGTGGCTGGTCATTCTGTCGGGGCTGGCGGGATCGATGATCGGCGCTTACGTCAACTATTTCGGGGCTCTGTGGGTCGGGCGCCCTTTCCTCGAGCGGCACGGGCGTTATTTCTTTATCTCCCTCGCCACCCTGGCGAAAATGGACCGTTTTTTCGAGCGGCACGGGGTCATTTCGACGTTCATCGGGCGGCTGATTCCCGGCGTGAGACAACTTATCTCGGTTCCGGCCGGACTGGCGCGGATGAATCTGCCGCTTTTTAGCGCGTACACGGCGCTGGGTGCGGGGATATGGGGAACGATTCTCGCGGTTTTAGGATACATGATCGGCGGTAACGAGGCCTTGATCGAGTTGTATCTGCGCGAAATTACGCTGGCTCTCGTCGTCGGTGCCGCTTCGGTCGTGGCCGGATACCTGTGGTTTATGAAAAAAGAGGTCGAGGAAGACGTTAAAGCCGGGTGATCTTGTGGATGATCCAAAACGCCGCGGCCAGAACGAAGGCGCTTGAAAAAGCGATGACGAGGGTGCCGCTTTCGATTTCCATCGGTCAGCCCGCCAGCTCTACCATCGACCACATCGGCAAGAAGATCCCCAGCGCCAGGATGAGGACGAATCCGGCGATCGCGGTGATGAGGACGGGCTCGATCATCGCCGTGATGTTGTCGACGATATAGGTATAACGGCTCGCGTAGACCTGGGTGATCTTGCGCAGCATTTTTCCCAAAGAGCCGCTGCTTTCCCCCGTGCGGACCATCTGCACGATCATCCCCTCAAACTGTCCCGTTTCACCGAACCCCTGCGCCAGCGACCTTCCGTCTTCGATTGCCCCGGCGATTTTCTGGAGTTCCTGGCGCAGGTAGGTGTTGTCCACCGAACTCGCGGCGATTTCGAGTGAACGTTTCATTGGGATCCCCGCATCGCTCAGCGCGTCGAAAAGATAGATGAAACGGCCGATCATCGCGTAATAGGTCACTTTACCCACGATGTAGACTTTAAGCCAGTAGCGGTCGGTTTTGAGGCGCAGGGCGGGTAGGGTTTTGTAGGCGTGGTTGAACCCTGCGGCCAGTAATAGTGCGGCACCGAGGATGTAGGGGCCATAAAGCCGGATCGCGTGTTCGGTCCACAGCAGCACTTTGGTCGGGAACGGGAGTTCCAGCCCCGATTGGGTGAAAAAAGCCTGAAACTGCGGAACGACGAACGTGATCACGACGACGAAGGCAATCCCCATCGCGGTGATGATAAAGAGGGGATAACGGGTCGCTTTTTTGAGCATCCGGCGGTTGTCGTGCATCTGCTGGAAAATGGCCGCAAGTTTTGCGACGGCGATGTTGAGGGTCCCCGTCTGCTCGCCGAGCTCGAACATCGAGAGGGTCAGGGTCCCCAGCTGGTTTTGGAATTTGGAGAGGGCGTAGCTGAGGCTCTGGCCGCTTTCGATGTTGGAGAGTACTTCGGCGAAAATGGCCCGTATCATCGGTTCGTCGGTGTTTTTGACGCTGTCGGCGAGGCAGGTGTTGATCGGAATCCCCGCATCGAGCATGATGGCGAGCTGGTCGAGGAAGGCGATGTAGGGTTCGTCTTTGACCCTTCTCTCTTTGATCGGGTTGGCGAAACGCTCCCTGTAACGTCGAAACCGCAGGTTCAGGGGTTCGGAGACTTCGTACACTTTTTGGGGGACGCCGAGGTTTTTGTCCCGGAACTGTTTGAGCGCTTCGAGTTTGTTGGCCGCTTCGAGGACCATGGAAGATTTGCGTTTTCCGATCTTGTAGTGAATCTGAAAAAACTTCACCTATTTTTCCTTGGTGATCCGGAGCACTTCTTCGAGCGAGGTGATCCCCTGGAGCACTTTGTTGAGGCCGTCGGCGATCATCGGTTCAAACCCCGTGTGTTCCTGTGCGTAGCGCGAAATTTCGTATTTGGATGCCCCCTCGGCGATCATTTTCGAGATCTCTTCGTCGACGGTCAGGATTTCGGAGATCAGTATCCGTCCGCAAAAGCCGGTATCGGAGCATTTCGGGCACCCTTTTCCTTCATGGAACGTCGCGTTTTCAGGGATGAGGTGTTCGATTTTTTGGGTCTCCTAAATAAGTGGTAGATATTGATTAAGTTTAATATGCACTATCTTTATTATATGGTTGATATTTTTATATAAAAAGAGTATAATTTAATAATTCACAATAAGGACATAACATGAG